>SFFD01000089.1 GCA_004556975.1 Oscillospiraceae bacterium
CTCAATTCGACAGCTTCTCTTAAGTCAGAAAATTCAATCCGCAAATGATTTTCCATATCGGCAATCGTCCTTGCAATTTTTAAGCACGCGCTCACTCCTCTTTGCGACAAGCTGTTTTTTTTGCGCTGATTTTCCAGAAAATTTTCCATTTCTCCGTCCAAAACGCAAAATTCGGAAATCTGCTGCGGACTAAGCCTCGAATTTTTCACACCACGCTCCCGCTGTTTTTTTACCGCCACTGCAATTTTTTTGCGCAAAGCCCCGGTCGAAAAATCTTTATTTTCTTCACCACCATTATTCCGCTCTTTTTCCTTTTCAACCGCCGAAACACAAACCCTCAAATCAACTCTGTCCAAAAGAGGTCCGCTAAATTTTCTCCAGTACATTTCTACAGAACGCGCGCTGCAAAGACAGATTTTTCCTTCAACTCCGTAATTTCCGCATGGACAGGGATTTGCCGCCATCAAAAGCTGAAAATTCGCCGGATAAACCGTGCTGCGCCCTGCCCGGCTCAAAGTAACTGTCCCTGTTTCGAGAGGAACGCGAAGCATCTGCAAAACACTCGTCCTAAACTCCGCCGCCTCATCCAGAAAAAGAACTCCATTGTGCGCCAAAGAAATTTCTCCCGGCCGGCAACTAACTCCACCGCCGCAAATTCCCTCTATGCTTGCAGTCTGGTGCGGCATTCTAAAATCACCTTTACGCATTATCGAAACGGACGGCGGCAAAAGTCCTGCCAAACTGTGAATTCTCGTTACGCTTTGGGATTCTTCCAGCGGCAAAAGAGGCAAAAGCCCCGGAAATTTCTGCAATGCAAGCGTTTTCCCACAACCGGGAGGTCCAAAAGCAAGCAAATTATGTCCACCGGCCGCAGCAACCTGCAAAGCGCGAATCAGTTTTCTTTGTCCGCAAATTTCCGCCATCTCAAAACCTTCATCAACCGGAGGAAAAAGCACATTTTCAACCCAAACCGAACCTTTTGGCGCTCCCTGGTCTTCAGAAAATTCACTCCCTTCACAAAAAATTTCCGGTTTATAAAGCGCATCAAACGCCTCTGCAAGATTTTCCGCCGCAAAAACCTTCATTCCGCTAACTTCCTTTGCCTCGCCGGCATTTTGCGAGCTTACAATGCAATAATCAATTCCTGCCAATTTTGCGGTTCCGGCAGCAGCATGAACGCCCCGGACAGGACGCAAAAGCCCCGAAAGCTCAAGTTCGCCCATAACAAGCACACTTTTTTCAGAAAGATTTCCTTTTTGAGCATCAAGAACTGCCAGCGCAAGCGCCAAATCAAAACCAGCGCCTTCTTTTTTCAAATCCGCCGGAGACAAACTGATTAAAACCCGCTCCAAAGGAAACTCAAACCCGGAATTTCTGATTGCCGAGCGCATTCTCTCCCGGCTTTCCTTGACAGCTCCGTCCGCAAGACCAACAACGTCCACAGCAGGAATTCCGCGCCTTAAATCAACCTCAACGGCAACAAGCGAGCCTTCATATCCAAACGGCGAAAAAGAAAAAATTTTCATAAAACCGACCCCTTAATAATTCTTAAAAAGTTTCTATAATAATAAGTGGCCGTAAAAGTAAAAATTTTACAAAAAATTCACAAAAAAAATCAAAAATTTATTTTTTTGGGCGGCAAATTTCCGTCAAACCGGCTGCTCTGGGTTCGCTCACGCTCATTGCCTCCGGCAACTTTCGCCCGACGCATCCGGCGCAGAATTTTCCGTTCATAAAAATCTATTCTCTAAAATTCATTTTGCCCATTCAGTATTTTTAAAATCAAAATCTTCGCCAAGAGCAGGCTTTAATTCTTCAAACCAGAATCTGTCATCAATTTTTTTATTATCAAACATCCTGCCCAAATGCCTGTCCGCCCTTACACCTTTTCCGTGAAAATCGCTTCCAGCAGTAACAAACATTCCAAGTTTTTTGGCAATTTCTTCAAGACGGTAACAATGGCTCTTTCTTGCTCCAGGATGCCAGGCTTCGAGTCCCATAACTCCTGCCGCATGGATTTTTTCAAGTTCTTCCTCAAGCCTTGCGATTCCTACAAAAAGCGAGCATGGATGGGCAATTACAGGAATTCCGCCAGACGTTTTTATCGCTTCCACCGCAGTT
>SFFD01000040.1 GCA_004556975.1 Oscillospiraceae bacterium
GAATTTACTATATCATATACCGATTTATTATAGCACAAAAAAGAACGGTTGAAAAGGTTTTCAACAGATTTTTGAAGCAACATTTATAATAATAGTATAATAATTTATAAAGAACGACAAAAAAGCCGCCCGCGGGCGGCTTTTTTGGAAATGAAATGTTAAAAGTTTTATTATTCCGCTGTTGAAATTGAGCAGAGAACAAAATGTCCGTCCTTTGCTTTTTCAAAGGTGTAATTTATGTGCTGCCTTGCAAGGATGTCGTCCTTTGAAAGTGAAGAGGAAACTTTACCGTTATCGCCGGAATCGTCCCCGTAATCAAAAGAGTTAAGCATAACGGCTTCAACATAGTATTTTCCACTTTCTTCTCGATAGGAAATTATTTGAGGATAATTATAGATGTAGATATATCCGTCGGAGAAAGATATGAAAATTTCCGCTTCGGGAAAATAATATTGCGTCGGATAATAAAGAAGCTCCGGCTTAAATTCCGCATTATCTCCGAAAAGATAATGAAAGGTCTTTTCAACATCTTCGGCATAACGAATTTCTATGGGTTCCGAGTATACTTCGGATAAATATGTCGAAATTTTTGAAACAATATTTTCCGATTTGGTATCATATACGCCTTCGGGATGAATATACGGAGTTGAAATTATTGAAGCGGCAAGCAAATATTGATTATTCGCGTCCGAAATATTTTCAAAATCATTGAAATTATAATAACGGAAATCACCATTATCAATTAAAGAAATTGCCGCGGCAAGTTCCTTTGCCGTTTCATCCTGAACAAAAAGCTGCTCATGTTCCGTTGTTTGAGGAAAGCTTCCGCCGTTTAAACACCATTTATCTTCTTCAAACAAAGAGAGCTTTGTTTTATCTGCGCCTGTTAAATCCGGAAGAATCATTTTGCTGTAATTTTCATCTATGATACCCTTTTCTCTTTCAAAGGAATTTTCATAGACACTTTCGTTAGATTCTTCGGAACTGACCGGAATGCTTTCGCTTTCGCTGCTTTCGGGAATGCTGCTGCTTTCGGGAATGGTGCTGCCCTCCGGCAGGGAAGAGGAATTTTCATTAGTATTGCAGGCGCAAAGCAAAAGCAGTGTGGATAATACCAATACAAACAGTAATTTTATCTTCATAAAATACACCTCGAAAAATTTATTTCTCTTTTTTAATGTCCATTACGGAAATAAGTTCGGGATATTCTTCATATTCCCAGTCGGAGTAATGAGAAAGGGCAAGATCCCTATCCCAAAGGATAAAAACGGCTTTGCCGCTTTCTTCGTCAAGGGAGAACCACTGGCAATATTCCGGATAGATTTTATTTTCGTCGTAATTTTCCGGCGCAGTGGTAAAAGCAATCTGCTCGGTCTCTATGTCGTAAACATATATCTGAAAATTGTTAAAGAAGAAAATATATCTGTCTTTGAAAATATCAACATCGCCCTTGCTTTTGCCGTTATCAATATCATAAACGGTATCGTTTCTAAAATAGTGCACTCCGTCACTGTCGCTCCAAACAAGAGTATTTCCGTTATAGACGTACTGCGAAAGATCTCTTTTGGCTGTACAAAGTAAAGTGTTTTTGCCTGTGCTCAGCTTTACCGAATAAATATTATATTTCCCGCCGGAGGCTTCGGCATAGCAGGCAAAATCGTTTTTAATTTTGAAATTCTGATAAGGATTATGTATGCTTGCAGGCTTCGCAACAGACGAATAGCTTTCTTTAGCTGTGTCGTAGCAGAAAATCTCCGCATTGGAATAGTCGCTGTCGCTCAGCCAAAAGATGAAGCGACCGTCGCTTCCGCCCTTGGAAAATCCAAAGAGCTTATCTTCCGGCGCGGTAAAAACAACCTCGCTGTTTCCGCCGTCCAAAGAGGCTTTACATATGTTTCTGCCGCTTTGATAATAGATTTTATCGCCGGTTATAAAAGTGTAAATCGCCGAAATGTTCAATGCTGTTTCCTTATCGGTCGTAAGGTCGTATATTTTTACTTTGTTATTTCCCTGTTGAGGATCAGAAATATGTCTTGCAGCAGAGTAAACTATCTTGTTTTCAAAAATTTCGGGATAAGAGCAAAAAACGGTTCCATCATCTGGATAATAATCCGAAAGGGAAAAGGAATACTCACCGGCAGCTTCGGCGGCGGAGCAGCCGCCGAAACACAGAATCAGAATGATTGAGAAAATTAAAAGCTTTTTCATAATGCATTCGACCTATTAAATTATAATTCAGTTAATGTTTTTGAATGGCTTTAATGGCGCTGACCCGCCGCGAATTTTGTCGGGGTTTATAT
This sequence comes from Oscillospiraceae bacterium, assembly GCA_004556975.1. Lineage (GTDB taxonomy): Bacteria > Bacillota > Clostridia > Oscillospirales > Ruminococcaceae > UMGS1668. The sequence continues at coordinate 2,301 of SFFD01000040.1, forward strand.
TTTACCGATAAAAGATATATTAAGCTGAAACAATATATCTTCTGAATTAAGAATACTATGTACACACAATAAAAGTCAACTAAAAATATCCAATAATTCAATAAATTTTTATAGCTGCTTTTTTAATTCTTCAATTTAAAGATTTACCGCAGTAAATAAACTGCGGAGCCCGCCAAAAAAGCCAACATTTTCTCCTTTTATTATGTATACTTTTTATAAGTTATTATTGACTTTTTTCGGTTTAGGCGGTATACTCTATGTTTGCAAGGCAATTTTGAAAGGGGGGAAACCGCAATGGCAATGAAAAGAACCTATCAGCCTAAAAAACTCCACAGACAGAAAGTACACGGCTTCATGAAGAGAATGTCCACCAAAAACGGCCGCAAAGTCCTCGCCGCAAGAAGAGCAAAGGGCAGAAAGCACCTCAGCTACTGATAAACCGCCGCTGTGTTGCCGCTTTTGTATGAAAGATGGTGCCGCTTGGCGCGGCGCAAACGGCAAAACAATAAGAGGTGATTTATGAAAACGCTTTCAATGACCCGCAATAACGATTTTTTGCGAGCTTACCGAAGGGGAAAAAGCGTTTCCGACCCGTGCGTTGTGTGCTATGTTATGCCTAATCGGCTTGGCGTTACGCGCCTTGGTCTTACGACCGGCAAAAAGATTGGAAACGCGGTGGCAAGAAACCGCGCGCGAAGGGTCCTTAGGGCGGCATACAGAGAAATCGCCCCGCAGATTTTACCGGGGTTTGATATTGTACTTGTTGCCCGCACAAAAACTACCGTTATCAAGTCTACCGCTCTGACCCCCATCCTGACCGCCCAGCTGTGCAAACTGGGCGCCTTACAGAGCAAATAAAAAGAATGAAAAAGCTGTTTCTGTTTCTAATCCGGTTTTATCAAACAGCAATTTCTGCATATACGCCGGCGACCTGTCGGTATTACCCGACCTGTTCTTCATACGCCTATACGGCAATTTCCAGATTTGGAGCGTTGAAGGGCGGGTTATTGGCGATTATGCGGATATTGCGCTGTCATCCGTTTCATGAGGGGGGCTTTGACCCCGTGCCGGAAATTTGGGATTTGAATTATTACAAGAAAAACAAGAAAAAAACAGATCAGCCTCCAACGCCAGGAGGAGAGTAATCAATGCAATTTATAATGAAGATTTTCGGTTGGCCGCTTGGCTTTGTAATGCTTGGCTGCTATATGGTAACCGGAAATAACTATGCTCTTGCAATAGTTCTTTTTACTATTGTAACAAGACTTGCTTGCCTGCCTCTTTCAATAAAGCAGCAAAAAGAGCAGGCAAAAATGGCTCTTTTTAAGCCAAAGATAGACAGCATACAGAAAAAATATGCAAATAACAAAGAAAGATATAACCAAGAACTGCAGAAGCTTTATACCGAAGAAGGCTATAACCCCATGTCCGGCTGCCTTCCCACCCTTATTCAGTTTCCAATTCTCTTCGGCGTTATCGATGTTGTATATAGACCTATCTATCACGTTCTTCGTATCGGACATAATGTTATCAATGAGATGATTGCCACGGCAAATGCCGCAGGCAGCGCCATCCAGACGGCTTCATATTACTCTGAAATAGAGCTTATGAAGGTTGTAAAGTCACAGCCGGAGATTTTTTCGGAATTTGCTCCGGATGTTGTTGAAAAAATCAGAAGCTTTGATATGAGCTTTTTGGGTCTTGACCTTTCTGTTGTTCCGCAGTTTGCGCTTACCTATAACGGCGGCTTTAACTGGTATCTGATGATACCGCTGGCCTGCCTTGTTTTCCAGATTGTGCAGACCGTTTATATGCAAAAAAGCAACCCCGCCCAGGAAGGAATGGGCGGAATGAGCCTTATGCTTTACATTATGCCGCTTTTTTCCGCATACATCTGCTTTATAGTTCCTGCCGGCGCAGGCTTCTATTGGGCAATAAGCGCTATTGTAATGCTGCTTCAAAGCATATTCCTCAACATCAAATACAACCCTAAAAAAATGGCTGAAAAAATTCAGGCAGAGATGGACGCAGACAAGGAAAAAAAGCGTCAGCAAAGGGTTGAAGCACGCGAACGCCTTAAAGAGCTTCAGAATAACAAAAACGACGGAAAAACCGACAGATATGACGGCGAGGAATTAAGCGCCAGCCAGAAAGAAGAAAACCGCCGCAAGCTTGCCGCAGCAAGAAAGCGCGACGCTGAAAAATACGGCGAACAATATGTAGAGGTTACGGACGACGACCTTAGGTAATAGGAGGCATAAAATTGGATAGAGAAGTTATCGCCACCGGAATTACGGTGGATGAAGCTATCGAGGCCGCCTGTGAAAAATTAGGTGCGCCGAGAGAGAGCGTTGATATTGAAGTTCTTGAAATGCCTAAAAAGAAATTTTTTGGGCTTAAAACCGTTCCCGCAAAAGTAAAAGCGGTTCTTCAAAGCGAATATGCAAATAAATTTATTCCAAAAGAACCGAAGAAAACCGAAAATAAGCCGAAAGAACAGCCGCAAAAGCGTTCCGTTCAGGAAATTAAGGATGAAAAGCCCGCCGTAAAGCAGGAAAAGACAGAAAATCCGGCAGAAAAAATTTCTGTTGAGCAAAAGAAAGAAAAGCCGAAGCAAAAGGCTTTTCAGCCGCAGCAGAAAAAAGAGCCGCCTAAAAAAGAAGCGGCAAAAGAAGATTTGCCTGCCGAAGTTTCTGAAAAGGAAGAACCCGCTAAACCGGAAGCAAAGGACATTGACCCAAAAGTTCTTGAGCTTAAAGGCGGCGAAGCCGCAGCCTATATCAAAGAGGTTCTTGTGGCGCTTGGCCATGCGGACGCCGACGTTACCTATACCCAAAAGGACGGCATGATTGTGCTTCAGCTTTCCGGAGCGGACATGGGTGCTGTTGTGGGTCGCCGCGGCGACAACCTTGACGCAATGCAGTACCTGGCTTCTCTTGTGGCGAACAGAAGCGAAGGCAGCTATGTGCGCGTTGTGCTTGACGTTGACGATTACAGAAGCAAGCGCGAAGCAAGCCTTCGCGCATACGCAAGAAAGATGGCTGTTCAGGCGGTAAAGAGCCAGCGCTCCATTACCCTTGAAGCGATGAACCCCTATGAGCGCAGAATCGTTCATTCCACCGTTCAGACCGTTTCCGGCGCTACAAGCAAGTCCACCGGAAGCGAGCCGAACCGCCGCGTTGTAATAAGCCCCGTCGGCGGAACGAAACCCCGCCGTGACGATGGCGGCAAACGCCGCTTTGACGGAAATAAAAGGGGCGGAAAAGGCGGCCGCGACCGCGGTAATAAGCGCGAAAGCCAGAAAGTGGCTGTTCCGCAGACTAACGAACCGCCGAAAAACGATACCAGCGCAATTTCTCTTTACGGCAGGATCGATTTGGACTGATGTAATTAACAAAGGTGCCGGTGCGTTACGCCCCGGCACTTTTTGATAAAAAATGAGGAGAGGGCATTTTAAAAAAATGCGCTTTCCCGATTTTTTATCGTAAGCACCGAAAAGAAATTTTGAGCACGGAGGAAAAAATATGAGCACCGTTGCGGCAATAAGCACACCCCTTTCCGCTTCCGGATTGGGCGTTATCCGGATTTCAGGCGAAGACGCGGTCAGCATAGGCGAAAAATGTTTTCGCCCTTTTAAGGGCGGAAAAGCCTTAAGCACGCTTAAAGGGTACAGCTGCGCCTATGGCAGAGTGTTCGATGACGACGGAGACATTGACGAAGCGGTTGCCACGGTTTTTCTTGCGCCGAAAAGCTATACCGGAGAAAACACCGTAGAATTCAGCTGCCACGGAAGTCCGGCGCTGCTCAAACGGGTGCTTCGGGCGGCGCTTTCTGCCGGAGCAAGCCCCGCAGGGCCCGGCGAATTCACAAAAAGGGCTTTTCTTAACGGAAAGCTGACCCTTACCCAGGCCGAAGCGGTTATGGATATAATCTCCGCAGGTTCTCAAGGTGCGGGCAGGGCGGCTCTTGCTTTACGCGACGGGGCGCTTTATAAGAAAATCAGAAAAATAACCGAGGATTTGACTTCCCTTCAAAGCCACCTTGCCGCATGGTCCGACTATCCTGAAGAGGATGTTCCGGAGCTTTCCGATGAAGCAATCGGTTCCGTGCTCAAAGAGGCGGACTGCGTGCTCAAACGGCTTATTGCCACATACGATGCGGGAAGAATCATTCGCGAGGGAGCGGTCATAGTTATTGCGGGCAAGCCGAATGTCGGCAAATCAACACTTATGAACCTCATTTCGGGAAGAGACAGAAGCATAGTTACCTCCGTTGCGGGAACAACCCGCGATGTCGTGGAAGAGTCCGTGCTCGTGGGCGATATTCCCATTCGCCTGCTTGATACCGCCGGAATCCGCGAAACGGACGATATAGTGGAACGCATAGGCGTTGATATGGCGCAAAGCGCCCTTGACCGTTGCGATGCGGTTATTGCGGTGTTTGATTCTTCCGCTCCGCTTGACGAGGACGACCGCAGGCTTATTGATAAGCTTAAAAACCGCCCGACCGTTGCGGTTATAAATAAGTCCGACCTTGAGCAGAAGGCGGATGTCGACTTTATAAAAAGCAATTTTGAATACTGCGTTACAATTTCCGCCGCAAAGGGCGACGGAGAGGACGAATTCCGCGAGGCGCTGGGAAAACTGCTTAAAACCGCCGACCTTGATCCGTCGGAGCCGATTATGGCAAATGAAAGACAGCTTGACTGCGCGCGCCGCGGCGAAAAGGCCATTGCGGAGGGGCTTGACGCTCTTTGCGCCGGAATGACCCTTGACGCGGTGGGCATTTGTATAGAAACAGCGCTGGACGCGCTTTATGAGCTTACCGGAGAAAAAGCTTCGGACGCGGTTATCGAGCAGGTGTTCTCGCGCTTTTGCGTCGGTAAATAATTTTGAACAGAGGTATGAGCATGGAAGAATATTTTGCGGGAAAATATGATGTTGCAATAGTGGGAGCAGGCCATGCCGGAGTCGAAGCGGCTCTTGCCGCCGCCCGCCTTGGGGCAAAAACCTGTCTGTTTACGCTTAATCTTGATAAAATTGCCAATATGCCCTGTAACCCGTCCATCGGCGGCACGGCAAAGGGTCACCTTGTGCGCGAAATTGACGCCCTTGGCGGAGAAATGGGCAAAGCGGCGGACAAAATGATGATACAAAGCCGCATGCTCAACCTTGGCAAAGGCCCTGCGGTGCACAGCCTTCGTGCTCAAGAGGACAGAGCGCTTTATCATATTCTGATGAAGCACACCGTTGAACAGCAGGAAAATCTTGACCTTAAACAGGCAGAGATTGTTGAAGTACGAAGCGACGGCAAGGGCGGCGTGCTTGGCGTTACAACCCACCTCGGCGCGTTTTATGAAGTGCATAACGTCGTTATCTGTACCGGTACATATCTTAAGGGCATAATCTATGTGGGCGACAGAAAGTATGAAAGCGGGCCTGACGCAAGTCAACCGGCAAAACCCCTTTCCGAAAGTCTTAAGACGCTGGGCATAAAGCTGCGCCGGTTTAAAACCGGCACTCCGGCAAGAGTAGCAAAGGACAGCATTGACTATGACAAGCTTGAAATTCAGTACGGCGACGAGCATATTGTTCCCTTCAGCTTTGAAACGGAAGGCCCCATGGTCAACAAAGCAACCTGCTGGATTGGCTATACAAATGAAGAAACCCATGAAATTATCCGCAAAAACATTGGCCGTTCGCCGCTTTATTCCGGCAAAATCGAGGGTATAGGCCCGCGCTATTGCCCAAGCATAGAGGATAAGGTAATGCGCTTTCCCGAAAAGATTCGCCACCAGTTTTTCGTTGAACCCATGGGTATGCATACGGACGAAATGTACCTTTCCGGCATGAGCAGCTCCTTGCCGGAGGATGTGCAGATTGCCCTTTATCATTCCGTAAAGGGTCTTGAGCACGTAAAGATTATGCGCAACGCCTATGCCATTGAATATGACTGCTGCGACAGCCTTGATTTAAAGCCGACGCTTGAATTCATTAAGGTAAAGGGTCTTTTCGGCGCAGGGCAGTTCAACGGAACTTCCGGTTATGAAGAAGCGGCGGCACAGGGGCTGCTTGCGGGCATAAACGCCGCCCGCCGCAGCCAGGGCAAGGACGAAATTGTGCTGGAGCGCAGCAACTCATATATCGGTACCCTTGTGGACGACCTTGTCACAAAAGGGGTTCTTGACCCGTACCGCATGATGACAAGCCGAAGCGAATACCGCCTTATTCTTCGGCAGGACAACGCGGATATGCGCCTTACGCCCCTTGGGCACGAAATCGGGCTTATCGGCGACGAACGCTATGCAAAATTTCTTGAGAAAAAGCGCCTTTGCGAAGAAGAAACCGAACGCCTTGAAAATACCACGCTAAAAATGTCGGCGGAGCTTAACGAAATGCTTGAAGCGCACGGCACGGCGCCTCTTACCGAGGGCGTTCGCGCATCGGAGCTGCTGCGCCGCCCTCAAATAAGCTATTCCGACCTTGCCCCCTTTGACCCGCAGCGCAAACCCTTGCCGGAAGCGGTAATCGAACAGGTGGAAATCGGCATAAAATACGAAGGATATATCAAAAAGCAGCTTGCCCAGGTGGAGCAGATGCACCGCCTTGAGGAAAAGAAAATTCCGGAGGACATTGATTACAAGGCCATTCACGGGTTGCGGCTTGAAGCCGCGGAAAAGCTCGACCGAATCCGCCCTATGAATATCGGGCAGGCGGGGCGCATTTCCGGCGTAAGCCCGGCGGATGTTTCCGTGCTGCTTATCTATCTGCAAAAATAAGGAGAAGCGATGATAACTGACATTTTAAAGCCGTATCTTGAAGAATTCGGCGTGCCCCTTGATGAAAAGCAGCTTGAGCAGCTTGAAATCTATGCCCGCCTTTTGGCGGAGTGGAACGAAAAAATGAATCTTACCGCCATAGTGGACGACGAGGGCGTCGCGCTTAAGCACTTTCTTGACTGCCTTGCGCTCTTGCGGCAAACCTATATTCCGTCGGGCGCAAGGGTCGCCGACGTGGGCACGGGCGCCGGTTTTCCCGGAGTGGTGCTCAAAATTGCGCGGCCGGATATTGACCTTGTGCTCATAGACAGCCTGCAAAAGCGCCTTAACTTTTTGGAGGAGGTTCTTTCGCAGACGGGTCTTTCGGCAAAGCTTGTTCACGCCCGTGCGGAGGACGCCGGACACGACGAAAAGCTTCGTGAGAGCTTCGATTTTGTTACGGCGCGCGCCGTGGCAAACCTTTCCGTGCTCGCGGAATATTGTCTGCCCCTTGTAAAAGTCGGCGGCGTCTTTGCCCCGATGAAAACCGCCGAAGCAGAGGAAGAAATTGCCCAAGCAAAGCCGGCGGTTGCCGCCCTCGGCGGCAAAATACGCGAAGTGAAGCTTTATGAGCTTCCCATTGCAGGCGGAAGAAGCGTTGTCGTAATTGATAAAGAGCGGCAAACGCCGCAAAAATATCCCCGCCAGGGAACAAAAATAAGCAAAAAACCGATTAAATGAAAATAAAGCCGAAGCGTGCTCATGCTTCGGCTTTTTTACGCGCTAAATTCCGCGGTATTCGTAAAGAAGGCAAAGCGCGGCTCTTTTGAGCACGCCTTTGAAGCGATACTTCCGAATTTGCTTTCTTTGCTTCCGAAATTGCCGACTTTTCAAAAGGGTATTGATTAAATTTGCCCTTTTGGGATAAACTCAAATTAAACCCAAACCAAAAAGGAGGATTTATTTATGAGCGAAAGAAAAGACGAGCTTGTGGAAAAAATTGTTGAGGAAGTTAAAAAGAAAAAGATAAGCTGCAAATCTCCGGAGGCACAGGGCCCCTGCTGCGGCGGTAAAACCCCCGTGGAGCGCAGATGGAATGTTGAAGAAAAGGACAAACCCGCACAGGCATAAAATAAAAGAAAAAAGAAAATGAAGCGCCCCGAACCATTCGGTTCGGGGCGCGTTTTTATATGATGCACAAAAAAGAATGGAAAATTTGTGTATAGTGTCGGATTGATTTTATTTGTTGAGTAAAGTATAATAGTCATAGAAAATATGGTATATTATGAATATACTGATAAAGAAAGGATGTGATTCCAGTGGGCTATATGGACATTATGTTTGCGTTTATTCAATAAATCTTAATACAGGAACAGTCGGAATAAGTGATTGTAATTACAATTCTGACTACGGGAAAAAATATACAGCAACTGTGGCGGATGTTGTGGATGCTATGTACAGAAGTAATGGGGCAAATAACTTGATTTGGTGATCAGAATGAAGATAATATTGCTTATACTTACGCTAATTCTTTTGAATGGCTGCTCGATAGGGAAAGATCAGGAAAAAGAATACACAGTCACAATGGAGCAGGTACAGACAGAAGTTAAATATATAACTTCCGTACCGCTCTTGTCTGAAAATAAATTATTTATATGTGATTTTTTTCGCTATAATGAGGGAAGCACAGAAGGAAATGTAGTAATGACGGATTTTTCCGAAAAAGAGAGGAAAGAAAAACCGATTAACCTTACAGCTGTTGATGTTTCATATTATAACGGATATATTTATTATAGTGACGGTATAACCGTATACAGATTCAATGCTGAAACAAAAGAAACAGAAACGGTTTTTCAGAAAGACCGGGATGAAAATGTTCTTTTGTATAATTATAGAGTTAATATAGGAAAGGGCTGTGCAGTATGGTGGGAAGCGGACGAGGATTTAAAGAACAGCAAATGCTATTCCTATGATTTAGCGAGAAACAAAAAAACACTTATAGCCGAATCGGTTTATCCTTTTGAACCTTCGGCAAGCAATAAGATTAGGAATGGATATATAGGATTCTTTGAAAA
>SFFD01000090.1 GCA_004556975.1 Oscillospiraceae bacterium
ATGCAGCTCTTTTGTGCGTGCATTGTATGTAAGCTCTACACTTCTTGCCGTGCCTAATAGTAACGGCTTCAGCTTCCGCTGGTTCATGACCAGATGCCACGCTTCCCCCATTTTGTCAAGTGTCTTCGCAAGCTCTTGCGGTTTGCAATTCTGTACAGTAAGTGTAACAAGGCTATAGCTTGCTTCTGGATAGGCGTTTGATAATGTGTCCAATATCCTACTCATTGCGCTATATCTTTGTAGAGATAACCGCCACTGGCAAGTGGAACAAAATCTATCTCTACACAGATTCGCTCGCTTTACCATGAATTTTCCGCAATCGGCGCAGTATTTATATTCTATATAGTCCGCACATTCTTGCATACGCTTCGCCCTCTTCTCATAACCTAACGCATATAGCTTTTGCGCTATTTTGTCGGATATTTTTTTGTGTTCTGCCCATTTTTTTAATTTCTCTTTGGCCGCTTCGTTGTCACAAGACTTGACAATTTCTCTGTTTTGTGTTATAATAAACACTGGGTTGTAGATGTTTACTGTGGAGGTTGACATCTTTAATTACCTTTACTTTCCGCCGTGAGTTGCCGCTCACGGCTTTTTCTTTTATTATATCATAAAAATGTTAAATTTTCTATCAAATGCAACATATAACATAAAGTTTACATTTTGTATAAATTTAGAACAAATGTTCTGTCAGATGTATAGCTAGCCGCCGCTGGCGTGGCTGTAGCTTGCGGTGTAGTGTCGGCGTAGATACGCACCAGCCAGCCGCCGCTGGGTTGGGCGGGCGGGGCGGCGGCGGATGTTTGCGCTCCGCCCTCAAAATCACGCTATAGCGGCATTTTGCGGAGCAAAATGTTGCAGATGTTTCTATAGTATCAAGGGGCGCAGGACGGGGCGAGGGGCGCACCCGCCAGCGGGGGGGAAAATCCCGCTTTTGCGGGGCGGGCGGGGCGCAGGACAGGGCGAGGGGCGCAGCGGGCGAAGAACGGCGAGAGCGCGCAGCCGCCGCCCGACCGAGCCAACGGCGGCAAGCGGCAAGCGGAGCAGGGGCGCGGGCGCGGGCGGTGGTGGTGAGCATTCCGCGCCAGCGAGGGCGCGCCGCTGCCGCCGCGGCGAGGGGGACAAGCCCCGCCCGCCCCGCAAAAGTCAAAAGTTTTCCACAGCTATTCGCCGCGCCGCTATTTATAGTTATCCACATGTTGTGCCGTTTTTTTGCGGCAGTGCCGTACTTTTTTCGGCAATAGAGTCCCAAAAACGGGACTCTATTGCTATATTTTATCATTTCCCGCCGCATAAAAAGCTATATCATCGATAGCCGATGATATGCTATTTAGGTCTTCCGCCGCCAATATTGCGCTTATTAAGTCATGTGCCGCCGTGCCTTTGCGCAAATTGTTTATCGTGTAACCGTAGCAACATCTTTTAAGCATTCTCGTTGCTTTTTGCTCTAACTCCCATTCTGTTCTATGCACTTTAAGTGCAAGCTCTGAGCGGTCGGTAGATTCCAATTCGTCGGCATATGCGCCGATTATTTCAATCACATCTATTAACAATTGTGTGCTTATCTTTGTTTCCGCTGGTAGGCGTTTGTATATTGCTTTGCGTGCTTCAGCTTCACTCGTTATCATTGTCTTTACCTCTTTCAATCGTCGGCGTAACGCCGCCGATTTTGTCTGTTGAGAACGGAATGTATTTATTAAGTCCGAACGCCCATTTGAAAGCATATGCGTGCGTGTTTATGCTACCGCAACATTTACATGGTGATAATTGTATTTCATCGTTCTGCACTTCTTCCATGCTTTCCGCTTCCGTAAGTTTTGCATACTCTTTTATTTTGCCCGTAAACGCAACAAGTCTTTTATTCGCCCATTGCCGCACAACTTCTGAAAAAACTTCTTTTGGCATATCCTGTAATTGCTTTGATTTTACGGCATACTTAAACGTTTCCAAAACCGCTTTTTCAAAACCTATGCCGCTTTTATCTACTACATCTGCGGCGTGTTGCGCTTTGATGTTTGCTGTAAGTCCTTTTTTTGTAGCAGCTTTCAGCCAATATTCTATCAATTGCGCCGTGTTGCTACTATCCT
>SFFD01000041.1 GCA_004556975.1 Oscillospiraceae bacterium
ACAGGAGGAAATTGTTACCCGTGATTACATACTAAACGAAAAACCCGATTGCATAATAAATATAATCGACGCTACCAATATAGAGAGAAATCTTTATCTCAGCATGCAGCTTTTAGAGCTTAACGTGCCTATGGTGCTGGCTCTTAACATGATGGACGAGGTTCGTGCGAACGGCGGCTCGATAGATGTTAAAGAGATGAGCAAAGAACTCGGTATTCCCGTTGTGCCGATAAGCGCTATAAACGGTGAGGGAGTGTCCGAACTTACAGATAAAGCGATAGATACCGCTAAAAAACATACGCTCCCTATAAGAGCCGATTTCTGTGCCGCAAATTCGCCTTGCCACAGATGTATACACGCTGTTATGCACTTGATACAGGACCATGCCGAGAGCGAGAGTCTGCCGCTTCGCTTCTGTGCTTCAAAGCTTATTGAGAGCGACAATGACATGGCGGATCGCTTGCAGCTTGATAAAAACGAGCGTGAACTTATAGAGCACTGCCTGCTTCAGTTAGAGAAGGAATCGGGGCTTGACAGAAACGCAGCGCTTGCGGATATGCGATATTCTTTTATAGAGAGCGTTGTTGAGGGATCGGTGGTAAAATGCAGCGAGAGCCGCGAGCATCTGCGCTCGGTTGCCATGGATAAAATTTTTACTGGCAAATATACCGCAATTCCCGTCTTTTTGCTTGTGATTCTCACAATTTTTTGGCTGACCTTTAATGTTATCGGTGCCGCACTTCAGCGTTTGCTTGAGGCCGGGATAGGTCAGCTTTCGGATATTGTTGACAAGGCACTCACAAATTTCGGATTAAACGAGGTTGTTCACAGCCTTATTATAGACGGCATATTCAACGGCGTCGGCAGTGTTCTTTCGTTTTTGCCGATTATAGTTACACTGTTCTTCTTTCTTTCAATACTTGAAGACACCGGCTACATGGCGCGTGTTGCGTTTGTTATGGATAAGCCTCTGCGCCGTCTCGGACTTTCCGGCAGGTCGTTTGTACCGATGCTCATAGGCTTCGGCTGCTCTGTGCCTGCGATTATGTCGGCTCGTACGGTATCTTCGGACCGCGACAGAAAAATGACGATAATGTTGGTTCCGTTTATGAGCTGCTCTGCTAAAATACCGATATATTCGGTGTTTGTGGCGGCTTTCTTCCCGGGCAGGGGAGCGATAGTGATGTTTGTTCTCTACCTTTTGGGCATATTGCTCGGTATATTGACGGCTCTTATATTAAAAAACACCTCGTTCCGCGGCAAGCCGGTGCCGTTTGTTATGGAACTTCCGAATTATCGTTTTCCCTCACCAAAAAGCGTTATGCTCCTTTTGTGGGAGAAGGCGAGGGATTTTCTTGAGCGAGCATTTTCCGTAATATTCATAGCCACTGTGGTGATTTGGTTCCTGCAGAGCTTTGATTATCATTTGAACCCGGTAAAAGACTCTACCGAAAGCCTGCTCGCATACGTTGGGCAAACAATATCGGTTATATTTAAGCCCCTCGGCTTCGGTGACTGGAAGTTTTCAACCGCACTTATCTCCGGCTTTATCGCAAAAGAGCAGGTTGTTTCAACTCTCGCAGTTTTAATCGGCTGCGATGCGAGCATGCTTTACACCGTACTTCCCAGAGTGTTCGGGTCTGTGCTTGCGGCGTGCAGCTTCCTTGTGTTCACACTGCTTTATACACCGTGCGTTGCGGCTGTTACATCTATCAGACGTGAGTTCGGTTCTCGGCTTGAAACGGCAGGCATAGTTGTTATGCAGTGCGCCGTTGCGTGGATTGCGGCATTTCTCGTGTATAATATAGGGGGGCTTTTTGTATGAACACCGCAGATATAATCGTTCTCGCCGCCGTGGGAGCGGCGATAGTGCTTGCGGTGATATTCTCTTTTCACTCGCGCAAAAAGCGCGGTGGAGGGTGCTCCTGCGGCTGCTCCGGCTGCAAGTCAAATTGCAATAAGAAATGATAAAAAGACGACATTCTCAAAACGGAATGTCGTCTTTTTTCAAAACAGCTTATTTTTTGATTGTTCATTTGTTCCTGCGCCGGAATCAGGCTGATTAATCCAAATGTTACTGCCCATAAATAATTTAAAGTGGTTGCGATAAACCCGGCATCAACAACAATTATTGACGGAAAGAGCAATGCGTGGCTTAATATTACGGTCTTTAAATAACTGTTTTTTGGAGGCAAATACTTTGATAAAATCAGTGATTCGGCAATCAGAATGAAGAGGTTGATTATTCTCCACAGTAATGGGAATTTCGTGAAAAAATAAGTGAAAGCATCTATAATCGGCCTTGCACTGCCGCTTAAAAATTCTTTTAAAGATAATAGAGATGATTTTTCAAAGAATATAGCGTCGTCTCCCAAATTTAAAGGTAAAAAGAGGTGAACAATAAAAACTGCCGAATAAAGGAATAAATAAAATTTTCGCACTTTATTACAAGCAAAATAATTCTTGATTTTATTTTTATATCTTCTTTTGGTGTTTACGCTCTTGCGGATATGAAATACACTCCTTCATGCGACATATACTCCGAAGCGGTATATTTGGCTGATGAAAACGGCAACGTACTTTATGAGAAAAACTCAAAGCAACGTATGTACCCTTTGGAGCTTACTCAGATAATGACCGCCATAGTAGTAATTGAAAATATTGACGCCGCAGGCGGCTGGGATGCTCAGGGTACATATGATATGTCTATTCAGAATTATCTTTATGATAACAGAAAAGGCGGCGTAATTTTAAGCGGAATGCTTTCAGGCAATATTTTTACCGCGGACGAGCTTTTCTATGACCTTGTAATTCGTTCCGGATATGACGCCGCACTTGTTCTTGCAAAGCTTGTTGCCGGAAGCCAGGACGCCTTTGTGGAGCTTATGAACCAGACTGCCGCAAAAATAGGCGCAAAGGACACCAGCTTTACAAATTGCCACGGTCTTCATGATACGGCAAACTATACAACCGCATATGATATGTACCTTATTACCAAATATGCCATGGGCCTTGACAAATACCGCGAGGTCGTTCAGAAAACTTCCTATACATGTGAAGAAACCGACGCGCACAAACAGCTTATCTGGAATACCGAAAACGGTCTTATGATAAGCGGCAGCGTACATTATTATTCTCCTGTTGTGGGCGGAAAAATCGGTTATAATTCCGAAATCGGCCGAAACGTGGCTTCTTATGCAGAATATGAAGGCTTCTCATATTATCAGATTGATCTTGGCGCACCGTATGAACTTGACAACGGATATAACCGCGCCCTTGTTGATGCAAAGAACCTTTATATGTGGGCATTCACCGAATTTGAAGTAAAAACTATTGTTGAGGGCGGCTCTCAGATTGCCGAAGTTCCTCTTGAGCTTGCTTGGCAGAAAAACCACCTTAATCTTATGATTGGCGAAACCTACCGCGCGCTACTCCCTGTTGAACTTGATATTGCCACCATTAGTTATAAATTCAACCTCCCAGATTCTGTTGAAGCTCCAATAACCAAAGGTGAGGAAATTGGCTCTATCGAATTTGTATATATGGGAGATGAGGTCATTGGCACCGTGCCGCTTGTTGCGGCGGAGGATGTGGAACAAAGCGACCTTCTTTCAGGATTAAAAAGCTTTTCCAACATAACTCATTCTTTCTGGTTCAAATTTATTGTTATCACGATTTTCATTCTTATTGCCCTTTATATTGCTCTTATGATAATAAGAAACTATAACCACAGAAAATACGGCAATTTCAAGCGCAAAAAACGCCTTTAAAATTCAAAAAAGTATTGACAAAATAATATAGGCAGTATATAATGTTAACGCTGTCCAAAGACAGCAGGTGCTTTTATGCTTAAACGATATTTTATCGGCCTGCCGAGGATGAGGTGTTATAATTTGATTATTACGCTCCTTCCACGGCTTAATGGAGGGAGCTTTTCTTTTGCGAAAAGCTCTCATCACAACGCAGGAGGTGAATTTAAATGCCCAGTGAAAAAATCTTGCAAGCAAAGAAAGAAGCAGTGGAGCAGCTTGTTGAAAAGCTTAAAGCAGCTCAGTCCGGCGTTCTTGTTGACTACATCGGAATCAATGTTGCCGATGATACCAAACTTCGCCGCGAGCTTCGTGAAGCCGGTGTTGAATACACCGTCGTAAAGAACTCCATTCTTCGCTTTGCAGCTAAGGAAGCAGGTCTTGAAGGTCTTACTCCTTACCTGTCCGGAAGCACCGCCATCGCCCTTTCCAATGACGATCCTGTCGCTCCCGCAAAAATTCTTGGCAAATTTGCAGACGACTCTAAAGGTAAGTTCACTCTTAAAGCCGGATTCCTCGACGGTGAAGTTCTTGACCAGGCACAGGTCATAGAGCTGTCCAAGACTCCGAGCAAGGAAGAGATCCTTACCATGATCGTTATGGCTCTTGTCAGCCCGATCAAAGGTATCGCCGTTGCGCTTGACAAAATCGCAAACCCTGACGGCGGAAACACTGACGGCGAAGGCGAAGCTGCCTGATTGCCGCATCACAATCACTAATTTTACATTATTACAGGAGGTAAACCACCATGGCTTCTGAAAAGATCCAAAACATTCTGGAGGAGATTAAAGCTCTTTCCCTTATCGAAGCAAACGAACTTAAAAATGCAATCTGCGAAGAATTCGGCGTTTCCGCTGATGCTCCCGTTATGGTAGCCGGCGCTGCCGCTGCTGCTCCTGCCGCTGCAACCAAGGATTCTTGGGATGTTATCCTCACCGGCGCAGGCGAAACCAAAATGACTGTTATCAAAGTTGTTAAAGAGATCACCGGTCTTGGCCTCAAAGAGTCCAAAGAGATCGTTGACAATGTTCCGAAAGCTGTTAAAGAGGGCGTTTCTGAGTCCGAAGCTGACGAAATCAAAAAGAAACTCGAAGAAGCAGGCGCTTCCGTCGAAGTTAAGTAATTTTCTTTTTGAAAAGCTAAAAACCCGTCTGAGGACGGGTTTTTATTTATGCAAAAAAAAGACCTGCAGTTGCAGGTCTTTTTATTTCGGTATATCAATTTTGTAAAAAAAGCGTTTTGCGCTGTTTTCAGCAATAATCTCTTTAATCTGGTCGTTAACCCGCTCAATTTCTTTTATAAATTCCCTTGCCGGCATTCGCAAAACGCCTGCGCGAAGTGCCGACACCTGAATAAGATTATCCGAAGTTACAACACGCACGGAATAGTTTTTACTAACCTCTTCAACCAACTTTTCGATATACATATCTCCGGTTTCGTTTTCTTTTGTAAAAACCAGATGTATACCATTATAATCTGATTTTTCTCCGGCGTTTCCCTTTACCTTGTATCCGTCAAAAACCAGCACCAGTTCGCACTTTGTATATCCGCGGTAGTTGCAGAGAATATCTGTAAGAATATGGCGCGCCGCATCAAAATTCTCTTTCGCAAGCGCGGCAAGCCCCTCCCACGCAAATATAAGGTTATATCCGTCGACAATGATGTATTCCTTTTTGCGTTCGGCGGAGTATGCCGTTTTTGGCGTGTCAAGCACTGCTTCTGAATACTGACGGCGTCTTATCGGGCCAAATTCGCGTTCCATAATGGCTTCAAGCTCTTTATCGTCAATATTGAGATTTCGTTTAAGAAGCTTTGGGTTCGGCATTGAAGGAATTTTATCCCCCGTTTCCACGTCCATTCCGCTTGTAACATGCATATATTTTTCAACATCATACCACTTTACATTAATACCTGCGCCATGTGAGCAAAATACGGAGTCGGGCGTATTTGCTATATCGGATTCCGGGTTGTATTTTGCCGCGTCAATAACTTTTTCGGCATTATGGCAAGGTGCGTAACCGTCCGAAAAAAGCGAAAGCTTGCCTTTGCCTTTTGTATACGCCATAACATCCTTTGCATATGAGCGCATTTCAGAGACCGGCGCTCTGCCGTTTATAACGGCTGTTATGCCGTTGCTTTCCGGAGAAGATATTTTGCCGTCCATTATTCTTATATCGTTTATAGCCCTTCCCAGCTGCTCTGCGGGAATTTCAAGACGAAAAGCATAATACGGCTCAAGCAATACATTTTTTGCTTTCATAAGTCCCTGGCGCAAAGCCCTGTATGTTGCCTGACGGAAATCGCCGCCTTCCGTATGCTTTATATGAGCACGCCCCGCAACAAGAGTGATTTTTACATCAGCAAGCGGTGCTCCAATGAGCACGCCGCTATGAGTTTTTTCCAGAATGTGAGTGAGTATCAGCCTCTGCCAATTTTTGCCCAGCACCTCTTCCCTGCAAAGGCTGTTGACAGTTATTCCGCTTTCAGGTTCTCCGGGTTCAATCAGCAGATGCACTTCCGCATAATGCCTAAGGGGTTCAAAATGGCCCACTCCCTCAACGGGGGCGGCAACCGTTTCTTTATAGATAACGCTGCCGGAATCAAAATCCACAGAAACTCCAAATCGGTCCTCTACAAGACTTTTCAGCACCTCCGCCTGAATTTCGCCCATAAGATGAACATATATCTCCCCTGCGGCGTTGCTGCTTACCAAAAGCTGGGGGTCTTCTTCCTCGATTTGCTTAAGCTTTGGTAAAAATTCCACCGAGCTTATATCTTTCGGCAAAATTACGCGATATATCAAAACCGGTTCTAACATTGGTTTTAACAGTTCTTTTTCAAAGCCTATTCCCTGCCCCGGATATGTCTCCGAAAGTCCTAAAACAGCGCATATACCGCCTGCCTGAACTGTGTCTGAAGATTCAAATTTTTCTCCTGAATATATGCGAAGCATATTTACCTTTTCTTCAATTTGCTCTTCACTGCCCTTTGGCATATAGCTGACAATGCTGCGAGCTTTTAGGCTGCCTCCGGTAATTTTCATATAAGTAAGACGGTTGCCCTGCGGGTCGCGGGCAATTTTAAACACACGCGCGCCGAACTCCGGCCCATATTCCGTTTGAAGAGTATATTTTTCAAGACCTTCGATAAATTCCGCGACTCCGTCCAGCTTCAAAGCGGAGCCAAACCAACACGGAAAAATATTCCGTTCTCTAATTGCCTTCGCAATTTCCACATCGGAAAGGCTGCCTTCTTCAATATACTTTTCCATAAGCTTTTCATTGCAAAAGGCCGCATTTTCACAAATCTCATCGTCGGAAGCGGTAAAATCCGCGCAATTTTCCGAAAGATGCTTTTTAAGCTCCGCCAAGACCCTGTTTTTGTCTGACCCTTCAAGGTCCATTTTGTTCACGAAGATGAAAACCGGCACATTATAGCGCAAAAGCAGCCGCCAAAGCGTTTCTGTATGCGGCTGCACTCCGTCACGGGCACTTATTACCAAAACAGCATAATCTTGCACCTGCAAAGTGCGTTCAGCTTCTGAAGAAAAGTCAATATGCCCCGGTGTGTCAAGCAGTGTTATCTCTGTATTTTCTGTTCTTAACACAGCCTGTTTTGAAAAAATGGTTATACCTCGGCGGCGTTCCAGTTCATAATTATCAAGAAAGGCACTTTTATTGTCCACTCTGCCCAGTTTTTTAAGCTGCCCCGCAGTATAGAGCAGTGCTTCCGACAGGGTGGTTTTCCCCGCGTCAACATGGGCAAGTATTCCTATTACGGTTTTCTTCATCTGTTTTGGCTTCAACTTTCATTTTATTATCTGCAATAATTATAGCACTCTTTGCTGTAAGTTAAAATAGTTTTATTAAAGTAATATAAAAGCGGTGCATCAAAGGATGCACCGCCATAATTCAATATTAATATGCGGATTAAGCTTTTCCGTTGCAGCCGAGAACATCGACAATCTTATGTCTTACAAGTTCTTTAATGTTCTCGCGTGCGGGCTTAAGATATTGTCTTGGGTCAAAATGATCCGGGTGCTCAACAAGATGCTCACGAATTGAAGCAGTACAAACCAGGCGCAAATCGGAATCTATGTTAATTTTGCAGACGGCCATTTTGGCGGCTTTTGCAAGCAGTTCTTCCGGAATTCCGATAGCATCGGGCATCTGACCGCCGAATTCGTTAACGACTTTTACCCATTCCTGCGGAACGGAAGACGCGCCGTGAAGAACAATCGGGAACCCCGGCAAGCGCTTTTCAACCTCTTCAAGAATGTCAAAGCGAAGCATCGGTTTATGACCCGGTTTAAATTTATATGCTCCGTGGCTTGTGCCGATAGCTATTGCAAGCGAATCCACTCCGGTGCGCTCAACAAACTCCTCCACCTGATCGGGTCTGGTATATGAAGAATCTTCTGCGCTTACATTTACATCGTCCTCAATGCCTGCCAAAGTGCCAAGCTCTCCCTCTACACAAATATCGTGAGCATGAGCATATTCAACGACCTGTCTGGTAAGCGCAATGTTATCTTCAAAACTATATTTTGAACCGTCTATCATCACGGATGTAAACCCGCTGTCAATGCAGTCTTTGCAAAGCTCAAAGCTGTCGCCGTGGTCAAGATGCAGCGCAATGGGAAGGCCTGTATCATATACCGCTGCCTCCACAAGCTTTTTAAGATATATTGGCTTTGCGTATTTTCTTGCTCCGTTTGAAACCTGAAGAATAAGAGGCGCCTTCTCTTCCGCGGCTGCTTCGGTAATGCCCTGAATTATCTCCATATTGTTGACATTAAAGGCACCGATGGCATAACCCTCTTTATAGGCTTTTTCGAACATTTCCTTTGTTCCGACAAGCGGCATTGTAACTCAACCCTTTCTGCAATAATTTCTATTTGTATTCTATAACAAAAGCATTTGCTTTTCAATAGCCGGACATTCGTTATTTTCCACAAAGTTTGCAAGTCATTTTTGTGCGAAATAGACTAAAAGCTGTTATACTTTTTGTACACAATCTGTTATAGAGGCGTATAGTTTTCAACATTATCTTCCGGATACTTTAATCATTCCAATTATATTTATATCTGTTTTATGTATGATTGTATCAGCATGTAACAAATACAATTTTATAATATAAATTACCGGAACATTTTTATTGAATTTATTTCTCGTCCGCCTTCTGAATAAATTTTTCGGGGTAATTCCGTGCATAGTGAAACAGAAATTGCTGCGCAATTCCGGCATAATCCTTAACACAGGAAGGCATACTGCCCCCAAGAGTATTTATAACGCGTTTCATCCAAACATCAGCCGGGCAGCAGTCCGTTTTTCCCAGACCGTAAAGCAGCACGCAGTCCGCAACCTTTGGACCTATTCCATGCACCTCAAGAAGGCGCCTGCGCGCCTCCGCAGTAGGCGCTTTTGCAAGCGCGGAAAGATCAAGCCTGCCGCTTTCTACCTCGTTTGCCGCAAAAACAAGGTACTCTGCGCGATAGCCGCAGCCAAGCTTTACAAAATCATCGGCCGCTGCTTTTGAAAGCTGCTCCGGCGTAGGAAATGCATATATTCCTTCTTCAATCTCGCTGCCGAAAGCAGCACAAATGCGTTCCACAATTCCTTTTATTCGAGCAATATTGTTATTTTGGCTTATTATAAACGTTATAAACGCTTCCCACGGTTCCTGATGCAGCACGCGAATTCCTGGGGCAAATTCACAGGCTTCATGCAGAATTTCGCACTCTGCAAAATCCTTTTTCAGCGCGTCATAGTCTCTTCCCAAATCAAAATAGTCATACCATACGGAAGAAAACTCTTCCTCGTTTGCGCCAAGTATTGTTATCCCCTGCCGTTCCTGCCTTATGCTTCTGCAAACGCCGTGAACCGTTCCCCGCCAGTTTCCGTTTTCATCCGGTTTCCAGCGAAAGCATTGTCCGCAATCCAAAGTTTCCGGAAGCGAAAGCTCGCTTATACCCGTAATTTTTATTCCGTCATTTGTTTTTTCTGCTATCATTCCGTTCCTTTCATTGAGCACCAAAACGACTTTTTTCCCGGTTTTTCGCAGGAATTTGTGCTCATTGCGATGCTCAAAAATTATTGCGTAAAGTACAATAAACTGTTTGTATGATTACATTTTTTGGTTTTCAACATTGCATAAATCCGTAGCTTCCCATTAAATAAAGCTTATTTCACTTGGGTTTTCAACGTTTTCCACCAAGTTTTCAACAACTCTTCTATGCTCAATATACTTTATGTATAATATTTGTTTCACAAAATTTTACCGTTTTTATGAATAAAAAGCGGTTGTTATAAAAAAATATACATATACAAATTGTGTTACGGAGGTGCGCTTCTTTGATGCTTCGCGGAGTGAATAAAAAAATTATAGAAATAAATAATGTCGACGGAGGATATTTTGAAAAAATCCTCTTTTTTGTAAGCGACGACCGCAAATCAGAACCGGATTCGGTACTTGAAAACCAGGCAGAACGATATGCCAAAGATTCCTGTGCTTTAAAATATCGCCGTCGTATTCTTACCTGGGATACTGCAAAATTTGCACTTAAAATGGCAATATCCGCCGGCATTGGTCTTGCCGTCGGAATATTGCTTCTGTAATATTTGATTAAGTAAGCCGCTTAATGATAAACTCGTGCTGCGGGTACTCCTTGATAAGATCTTCTCTTGACAAAAGCTCAAAATCTTCATAATCAAAGCCCGGAGAAACCATACAGCCCACAAGCGAATAGCCCGGACCGTCCATCAACGCGCCAAAAATACAGCCTTTGGGAACAAGTACCTGCGGTTGCTCTTCTCTTTCGGCATCAAGGCCGAGCCTTACTTTTTTAAGCTCGCCCTCTTTTGTAATGATATGTATAACAAGAGGCGTTCCTGAATGATAGTACCATATTTCATCCGATTTTATGCGATGAAACCGAGAAACTTCTCTGTCCTTCAAAAGAAAATATATACTTGTCCAAAGACGGCGGTCGCCTCCGAACGCCGCATCAACAGAATGTGCGTCTATAATATCAGAGGACTTAAGGCATTCGCTGTAATATCCGCCTTCCGGATGTTCCTTTAATCCAAGTTTTTCAATAAAATATTTACCGGTATACAAAATAAAACCTCCCTTAAGAGTATACATTTATTGTATCATCTTTCGGGAGATTTTTAAAGTGCTATCGCGAAAATCTTTATAAGCACAGCGCTTAAAGTCCATCCAATGGGATACCCTATTGCAACGGCAAAAAGCACATTAGGAAATATTCTGCTTACTGCAAAAAGATATATCTGACGGAAAATTACAAACGAGAACAGTTTTATCATAGTTGCCATTCTTGTATCTCCTGCTCCGCAAAGAGAGCCGGAAAGAATCATATTTACGCTCCAGACGATATAAAACGGCGTCATTACGCGAAGAAGCATCGTTCCGCATTCAACGACATCCGGTTCACGGTTAAAAAGCATTATTGCCTGCGGTGCAAATGCAACAAGCACCGCTACAATAGCAAAAGTGGCAGCCGCCGCTATACCAACCGAAATCTTTGTGCCCTTATTAGCCCTGTCTGCGCGAAATGCGCCGAGATTTTGCCCTACAAAGGTAGTTATACTCATGGAAATGCTGTTAGCCGGAATTACCACAAACTGGTCAATTTTTATATATGACGACCAACCGGCCATTACAGAAGAGCCAAAGGCGTTGATATAGGACTGAACAAAAACATTGGAAAATGAGGTTATACTTTGCTGAAGAGCCGAAGGCATACCGATATAAATGATTTCTTTAAGTATTTCCATTTCTATTCTGAGCCTTTTCCAGCAAAGGCGGTACATACCTTTTGATACCGTAAGA
>SFFD01000091.1 GCA_004556975.1 Oscillospiraceae bacterium
GAATGGATCGGTGAATATGATGTTACTGCTGATGATTTGCTTTCCGGAACGGCAAAAGGCACAAAGAAGCAAGCGGCTATGGATTTTCTTGAAAAATTGCTTGCTGATGGTCAAATGCCGCAGACGGAGATAATGGAGCTTGCAGAGAAAAAGGGCATAGCCGAAAAGACCTTGCGAAACGCCAAAGAGGAATTGGGCGTAAAGTCAAAACTGTGCTCTCCCAGAAAAAATAGACAATAAAAAGCTACAAAAAACGGAATGAATCTTAATCATTCTTTTGTTTTTGCGAAAACGTCCGCATTTATTCCACGGTTCACTTGACAACGAGCCTCTGCCGATGTGATGATACGGCGAAAGAACGAAGCAGCCCCAATGGCGGTTCGCCCCGGCACAAGACTTTCATATCGGTTCCTTATTGTCAAGCAACTTTTGCGGCATAAACGCTCAGAAGGTGCTCGTATGCAAGCGGAGACAGCCAATTAAGCGCCGATTGTGGTCTTATCGGGTTGTAGTATGCTTCAATATATGCAAATATATCGGCTTGCGCTTCAGCTCTTGTTCTATAGTGCTTATGATGTACAAGTTCACATTTGAGACAGCTGAAAAAGTTCTCTGCTACGGCGTTATCATATGGATCACCCTTTCCTGACATGCTTTGAGTAATGCCATGTTTTGCTAAAGCTTCACGGTATCCTAAAGAAGCGTACTGTACACCTCGGTCACTATGAAAAATTAAGTCTCCCTGCGGCTTTTGACGGTTTACAGCCATTTCCAAAGCGGAAACCGTGAGGTTGGTATCAATGCGGCTCGAAAAGGCATAGCCGACGATTTTCTTAAGGCATAAATCCTTAACGATTGCGGTATACAGCCATCCTTCGTCGGTTGGGATGTATGTGATATCACCAACCCACTTTTGATTTGGCTTTTCAGCCGTGAAGTTTCTTTGCAGAAGATTCGGTGAAACAGCGTAACTATGATTGGAATTTGTGGTAATTTTATATGCCTTTTTGCGTATGGAATGTATATTGTGCAGCTTCATTAGGCGGTGAAGCGTGTTTCGCGAGCATGGACATATCGGTTTAATCATATGCACAAGGGCGTCAAGTCCTGCCGCAGGGTGTTTTTCATGAAATGAAATCAGTATACGCAAAAGTCTTTGTTCGTGTTGCTTTCGGGCGGAAATACCACGATTTTTCCAAGCATAATAGCTGCTCCGAGAAATTTCGAGCAAGCGGCATAATTTATCTACAGAGACCTCAGAGCAGTGAGCATCAACAAAGCGATACTTATCCTCTATAGTTTTGAAAATATGCCGACGGATTTTTTTAAGACATCAATGACCTCATCTTTCTCGGCAAGCTGTTTGCGCAAAGCGCGATTTTCGGCTTCAAGTTCACGCTGACGCTTGTCGTTGCGGTTTTGCCTGTCGGTTGCGCCGGGTTGAAAGCCTGCGCTTTTGAGCCAGGATTTAAGGGTATCTATGCAGATACCAAGTTCAGCGGCAACCTCTTTTGAGGGGCGCCCTTGTTCGGTAACCATTTTAACAGCGCCGCTCTTAAATGCCTCATCATAACGAGGCGGTATTGTTCCTTTTTTGATTGACATGAAAATTCCTCCTGTGATTTTTGATTTGTTTTGTCCATTCCATTATATCACACTTTTTTCTGTCCATCAATTCTGGGAAGGGGCACGGTATCAGTCGAATACGTCTGGGTTCACTTGAACCGAGAGTTTTAACCGAGGAATTTATCAGAAAAATTGCAGACACAAAAAAAGTTTGCAATCATTTTCACATATCGCTCCAAAGCGGCTGCAACGAAACAGTTAAGCGTATGAACCGCAAATACACAGCTGCAGAATATGAAAATTCGGTTAAGCTGCTGCGGAAATATTTCGATAATCCCGCAATCGCAACGGATATTATGGTTGGTTTTCCCGTCGAAACGGACGAGGAATTTGATAAGTCGCTCGCATTGGCGGAGAAAATCGCCTTTGCCGACGCTCACGTTTTTTCGTATTCAAACCGCAGGGGCACAAAGGC
>SFFD01000092.1 GCA_004556975.1 Oscillospiraceae bacterium
CTACCGAGAGAATTTCGTCCATCGAAATCTTTGTGGGAACATTGCTCCACTCGGCTTTGTCGTCGTTAATATCTTCGGGCTTGCGCTTTTTCTCAGCCATACGCTGAAGAATAAATCTCGGCGCTATGCGCTCTTTTATGGGCGCAAGTGCGGGCGCGTTGTTAAAGATAACGACAACTATAAGAACAAGCGCATATATCAGGAATTTAAGCGCGGCAAGGTCGCCCGGAAGCTTGTCCTGAAGCTCGTAGTTTATAAAAGTTAAAAGCGTTGCGGCGACTATGGAACCGTTTATGCTTGCCATACCGCCGAGAACGACCATAACAAGAATTTCTATAGAATAGTTATATGAGAAAAATGACGGCTGAACGGGCGTAACGTAGTGTGCGTAAATAACGCCTGCAATGCCGGCAAAGAACGCCGAAAATACAAATACAAAGAGCTTATAAAACGTTACGTTTATGCCCATTGCTTTTGCGGCAATTTCGTTGTCGCGTATTGCGGTAATGGCTCTGCCGTGCTTGCTTCTTATAAGGTTGTTAACCATAAACAGAACGATAAGCACAACAATAAACGAAACGATATAAAGCGACGTATTATCGCGCGTGTCATACTTGATTGCGCTCGTTCTGAGTCCCATTGCTTTTCCGAAGCCGTCAATATTTTTAAAGACGGTTCTTACTATTTCTCCAAAGGCAAGTGTTACGATTGCAAGGTAGTCGCCCTTGAGCCTTAACGCGGGAAGCCCGACTATAAGCCCGAACACAGCCGCAAGAACACCGCCGACAAGCATACTTATTATAAGAACCAAAAGCTTACTTTGGATTACCGAAGAAAGCTGAATTGCAACATATCCGCCGAGGTATGCGCCGATGCACATAAAGCCCGCGTGACCGAGCGAAAGTTCGCCCAAAAAGCCGACTACAAGGTTAAGCGAAACTGCAAGAATTACGCTGTAGGCAACCTGAACAAGAAGATTTGAAAGCGAACGCGGAAGATTGCCCGTTCTTTGCATAACAAATGAAAGAATGAGCGCCGCGGCGACCATTATGTAACCGCCGTAATTTTTAAATTTAAACTTACTTTTCTTTGTCTTGCTCACGGCTTACACCTTCTCTCTTCTTTTTTTGCCGTCTTCTATCTTATATGGATAAAAAGGAAAAATCAAGATAAGAAAAAGGAAGGCTTATCCGAGCGGAGGCCGGAGCAAAAGCTTTCCGGCAAGAGCACGACCGATTTTTCTCGATAAAATCCGACGTGATTCGACATTTCCCAGCTGGTTCTGCTGGGAAAAACGTCGAAATAAGCAGAAATGTTTGGAAAGCGGCGTACGGCAGACAAGGATGGGCTTTGTGGAAAATTCCTAAAATCTCTGCCAAAATTGATGAAAAATGCCGATGCTGTTTTGGACAAAATATGCGCTTGCGTTGCTCCTTGGACCTTAGATCAGCCAAACAGCTTGGCGAGGGGAGATACCGCTTTTTGCAAATCTGCAATGGCCCGGTTGAGCTGGTCCATATCAATTTTTTCCAAGACCTCCGCTGCCTTTTCCATGGCCTCCAGACTGTCTTTACCCTTAGCGGCCAGCTGGTCCATATCCGAGAGCAGGGCGGGGATGTCCGCCTGTACCAGCTGAGAGGCAACCATCTCCAGACTGTCGAAGGCGTGATCGGCGTTCTGCAAAGAACGGTGAAGCCTCGGCCCCCACAAAAGAAAAGCAAGCAGCACCAAGGCGGTCAAAAAGCCGGTGAGTCCCAGCCGGATTTTGGAAAGCAGCAGCTGCTGGCGGGCGGCTTGCGCGGCGCTTTGCGTATTTTGTGCGATCTGCTTTAAAAGGATGGTTTCTTCCCCTTTACAGGATAGCGGTAAAGAATCAGTGATTGGTTTGACAGACATGGCGATCCTCCTTTAGGTTTTTCATTCCGTACAGCCAATACAAAAAGCCTGTTTTTATTCCTACCCTATTATAGCAAAATTTTCCGCACGGCAAAACGAATTTTGTAAAACAGCCTCCGCTTTTGAGGAT
>SFFD01000093.1 GCA_004556975.1 Oscillospiraceae bacterium
AACACAAAGAGCGAAGGCTGAAGCGGAGCCTGCCTTGCCAAATCTTCCCATTATTCCGCAGGAAAGTCCGCAAAAGGCGCAAACCCCCATATACGCCATGGGAGAGGCGGTGTTACACCCAAGTATAAAGCCGCACACCACCCCCACAGCCGTCGATGCTGCGGATGACGAAAGCGAAGAGGCAAGTATGAAAAATCCGCACAGCACAACGCTTGGCGCTATATAACCGATTTTTTCAATCGGCAGCCCCAAAACCCCAAGGGAAAGAGTTATACAAAGTGAAATTATCTCCTCGGAGGACAGGCATTTTCGTGCTCCCGAAAGCAGGGTTAGGGAAGCGGAAAACACATACACTCCGAAAAATGCCGCTGTGGCAAATATTAAAAGTCTTATTATCTCAAGGGCGCTCCCCCCAAGCCACAACACCCCCGGCAACCCCGACACAAGCACCGATGCGGAGGCATAAACTGCGGTTGTTATCTTTGTGCGGCTTCCCTGCCGCTCAAAGCGCATGATTAAATAAAGCATTACCGCCCCGGGAACATACATATACCCCGAGCCTGCCGTCAGCATTCCCAATACGGTTATGGCAAGAAGCAAAAGCCCCGTAGCTCCCCCCTCATACGCCGCCGCCAAAAACGATACCCCAAGAGGTGTCACGAAAGAAAAAACTTCCGCTCTCGAAATTAAAAATCCAAGTATCCCCAAAGCCGCAATCCTTGCGGGCTTTCCCTCCTTAGAGGCTATCTTCTTTCGTGCGGCGCTTACTGCGCCCTTTACCGTAACCTGTTGCACATTAATCACCTCATTGTGTATATTTTACCACATTTTCCCTGTGTAATTTGTCAAACCCTGTTGTGGGAATTTACTTGATTATTGCGGATTTTTGTGGTAAAATACTATTTGAGGTGAGTTCCATGAAAAAAGCGTTACCGGACAGGCTGCTTCTGCTGCTTCTCATTTTAATATCCCTTTGCGGAATAACCGCTGTTTACACAAGCGTTTACAGCTTTTCCTCCGCCGGCTCTTATGTTAAAATGCAGTGTATTGCGTATTTTTTGGGATTCGTGGCTTTTTTTGTGATAAACCATATATCCCCGAAAATTTTTAAAAAGCTTTCTCCCCTGATTTTTATACTGTCCCTGGGGCTTCTTGCCGCAGTTCTTATACTGGGGACAGGGCGTGCGGAGACGGGAGGTCAAAGCTGGATAAGAATAGGGAGCATTGGCTTTCAGCCATCGGAATTTGTGAAAATCGGCTTTATTATAACCTTTGCTTCTCACCTTTCAAAAGTTTCAGAAGGCATAAATTCCCCCAAAAATCTTTTACTCTTGCTCGCCCATGCCGCCTGCTTTATTGTCCCGGTTCTTCTTGAGCCGGACTTCGGCACAGCGCTTGTTTTTGTGTTCATAACCGCATCAATGCTCTTTTTTGCAGGGCTTTCCTGGAAGTATTTTGCGGTGGGAGGAGGGCTTTTCGCCCTATCTCTTCCGGTTTTATGGTCGGTTCTTAAAAACTACCAAAGGCAAAGGATTTTGGTGTTTCTAAACCCCGAGCTGGACCCTACGGGCTACGGCTACAATGTTTTACAGTCAAAGCTTGCCCTGGGCTCGGGAAAAATTTTCGGAAACGGCTTTTTATCAGGCTACCTTACCCAAAACGAGCTTCTACCTTCAAAGCACACCGATTTCATTTTCTCCGTTATCGGGGAGGAATTCGGCTTTTTGGGCTGTCTTGCGGTAATACTGCTGCTCGGCGCTATTTGCCTTCGCTGCCTGCACATAGCGCGCCTTTGCACAAAAGACGGCGGCAAATATATCTGTGTGGGTATTTTTGCAATGCTGTTTACGCAGGCGGTTATTAATATAGGTATGTGTATATCGCTTTTGCCGGTTGTAGGTATAACGCTTCCCTTTTTCAGCGCCGGCGGTACATCGCTGCTTTTTACCATGTGTTCTATGGGAATTGTGCTTAATGTTTCGCGTCAGGGGAAAAAACGTG
>SFFD01000094.1 GCA_004556975.1 Oscillospiraceae bacterium
GGCGGGCGCGCCTTCGTATTCGCACGTTTCCAAACGACCGTCAATTCCGATCCCGTCGCTTTCGCGATACAGCTTCGCAAGAACACGCTGGCGGCTATCAAATGTTACGCCGGACACAGGCAAAGAAAGAACGCCGTGCGTAGCTTCAAATTCGCGCCGGCGGGCTTCTGCTTCCGCTTGCGCGCGGGCTTCTTCCTCTTGCTTCAAGCGCGCTTCGGCGGCGGCTTTACGCGCCTTTTTCTCTTTGAAAAATCCTACAAGAGCAAGGACAACGGCAACGGCAACACCGGAAGCGAATTCGCCGATCCCGTCCGGAAGGAAGGTGAAGGAACATACAAGGAACAGCGTGGCGGCAACAAAAAGAGCGATAGAAGATTTTTTCATTCTCATTCCCCTTTCAAATTTGATTTTTCAAGGCAAAATCGGCATTCTGACCTTTAACATGATTATACGTGGCTTGTACGCTAAAATCAAGAATAAAGCGGAATATTTACACACCGTTTGCAAGTAATCAAAATGAAGAGGGATCGCGGCAGAAATGAAGATATACGATTACAACGGCAAAAAGAACATTTGCGGCGACCGATTGCGCGAAGCGCGCGTCGTCCGGCGGCTACGTCAAGAGGATTTAGCCGCACGAATACAGATCAAAGGGATCAACATGGAGCGGGACAGCATAAGCCGAATTGAAATCGGTACGCGCTTCGTGTCCGACTTTGAATTGAAGATATTTGCAGAAGTGCTGGGCGTTTCGGTAAATTGGCTTTTAGGTATAAAATGTGTATAATTTTTTCTCAAAACCTATTGACATATACGCATTGAAGGCGTATAATAGCAAATGTAAGGAGGACAGCAGATGAAAACAAAAGACCTTATCGAGCTTTTAGAACGAAACGGCTGGAAGTTCAAGCGGCACGGCGCGAACCACGACATATACGTGAAAGACGGTCAAAGGGAAAGCGTCGTAAGGCACAGAGAAACCGACGAAGAGTTAGCAAAAGCAATCATCAAGCGGCGCGGGCTGAAATAAGCCCGCCGCCCTTGGCGATAATAATATATAG
Organism: Oscillospiraceae bacterium; assembly: GCA_004556975.1. Lineage (GTDB taxonomy): Bacteria > Bacillota > Clostridia > Oscillospirales > Ruminococcaceae > UMGS1668. Next base: position 1,062 of record SFFD01000094.1, read on the forward strand.
CAAACCGATTTCAAGGAGGTATTCAAGATGAAAAACGCATATCCCGTTGTTATGACACAGGGAAAAGAATTCGTCGTGGTATTTATCCCCGATTTTAATATCAATACGCAGGGCAAAGACATTCCGGACGCGATCGAGATGGCACGCGACGCAATCGGGCTTATGGGAATTGATATGCAGGACGACGGCGAAACATTGCCGAATGCGTCGAACCTTGCAGACGTTCAAGCCGAAGCGCCGTCCGGCGGGATCGTTTCGCTGGTTGACGTTGATTTTGCGGAGTATCGAAGGAAAAACGATATGCGCGCCGTGAAGAAGAATTGCACGATCCCTTCGTGGCTTAACTTTGAAGCGGAACGGGCGGGCGTGAATTTCTCCGCCGTCCTGCAAGCGGCACTTAAAACCGAATTAAACATCACGGGCAGATAATCACAGGAACAAGGGCGGCAGAATAGCCGCCCTTTTGCTTTTTGGTACAAGGAGGAACAACAATGCACAAACACTTGACGTGGAACGATCGTCTTAAAATCGAAAAGGGGTTGAAGGAAGGCTTGAAGCCGTTGCAGATCGCCGCGCGCCTTCACGTTCACAATACCACGATTTATAGAGAATTGAAGCGCGGCACGTATACGCATTTGAATTCCGACTTGACGACCGAAGAACGCTATTCGCCGGACATAGCACAACAGCGCTACGAAGCAAATTTGAAGGCGAAGGGCGGCGAATTGAAGATTGGCAACGATTACGAATTAGCGGAGTACATCGAACGGAAGATTGTTGACGAAGGATATTCGCCCGCCGCCGTCGTCGGAGAGATCAAGACGCTGGGACTTTCCTTCAAAACAGAAATCAGCGAAAAGACGATTTATAACTACATCGACAAAGGAATATTTTTGCGGCTGGAGCGGAAGAACCTTCCGCAAGGCGGCAAGCGGAAGCGCAAGTATAACGGAGTGAAGAGGAAATCCGCCCGCGCGTCCGTCGGCGAAAGCATAGAGAGCCGCCCACAGGAAATCAACGATCGCAAAACCTTCGGACATTGGGAAATGGATTGCGTCGAGGGAAAGAAGAAAACAAAGGAAACCTTGCTTGTTCTTTCGGAGCGGTTGACACGCCGCGAAATCATTATCAAAATGCCGGATCACACTTCCGCCAGCGTCGTGGCGGCGCTGAACAAGCTGGAACGGAAATACGGGCGGAAGTTCGCAAAGATATTCAAATCAATTACCGTTGACAACGGATCGGAATTTTTGAATTGTGAAGCGATCGAAAAATCGGTATACGGGAACAAGAAGCGCACGAAGGTTTATTATTGCCACCCATACAGCGCATACGAAAGAGGGACAAACGAGAATATAAACAAAATGATACGGCGATTCTTACCGAAAGGAACAGACTTCCGGAAAGTAACCGCCGCATATATTCAGCGCGTCGAAACGTGGATCAACAATTACCCGCGCGAGATTTTAGGCTTTGAAACG
>SFFD01000095.1 GCA_004556975.1 Oscillospiraceae bacterium
CCAACTCCATAAGCCACACTTCAAACGCCGTATAGCCCATGCTCTGTAATAAATTAGCCTTTTTTCATAAATCCATGTACCTCCATAAAAGTCCGTAAAACCGCATGGTTGCAAGGTTTCTTAAAAAAGCAAAAGCATAAAGCTCCATGTAAAATCACATAATTTAATGCCATTTGGGCGTAGAAATGGGCGTAGATTGATAGTTCAAAATCGGAGTCCAATGCAATTTTTACTGATAAATAGTACGCTTATAAGTTTCTACGGATAAGACCATACGGCATAACAGAACAAACCGAAAATTTTATATTGCACCGCACAAGCGGCGTTTCCCACTTCCACACGGAAGAACAGGAACGCCGCTTTTTTCATGCCCTTTGTTACGCAGTAGGGGCAGAAAAAGCCTTGCTACAAGCGGCTTTGCGGAAGCAATTTTGACAGGGCAAGGGGTTTATACCTTTTCCCTCAAAATCGCCGTTCTACTGCGTAACAAATCCAAAGCAAAGGAGTGATGAAGCTATGGCAGTATTCCGCGTGGAGCGCAACACAGGCTACACCGTAATGAGCAACCACCACTTACGCAATAAGGAGCTTTCCTTAAAGGCAAAGGGGCTGTTATCTCAAATGTTGTCTTTGCCGGAGGATTGGGACTACACCCTTGCGGGGCTGTCCTATATCAACCGGGAAAGTATCGACGCTATCCGTACCGCCGTTTGGGAGCTTGAAAAAGCCGGATATATCACAAGGCGGCAGGGACGCGACGAGAAAGGCAAAATGACCGCTATCGAGTACACCATTTACGAACAGCCGCAGCCGCCGGAATTGGATTGCCCGGTATTGGAAAAACCAACAGCGGATAACCCGATATTGGAAAATCCGACAACGGATAATCCGACGTCGGAAAATCCAACGCAATTAAATAAAGATATATCAAGAACTAACTTACCAAAAAAAGAAAAATCAAATACGGATTTATCAATTACCCATTCCATTCCTATCCATTCCCTAAATCCCTTGCCTTATGACGGGGACGAAGCGGCAGAGCCGCCGGAACGGAAAAGAACGGAAAGGAACGACGCTTACCGAGTGTATGAGGAAATTATCAAAGACAATATCGCCTATGACATTCTCTTGCAGGACAGAAGCCTTGACCGCGACCGTCTGAATGAGATTGTTGACCTTATCCGCCGAGCTTGTGAAGTCAAAGTTTATGAAGCTGAACAGCGAACATATCCGCTTTGTGCTTGACTGTATGCAGGAGAATACAACAAAGATCCGCAACATCAAGCAGTACCTAAAGGCGGTGCTTTTCAATGCCCCGTCTACCATTGACAGCTACTATACTTCCCTTGTCGCTCACGATATGGCAAGCGGCGCACTTGCACCGAGGAAGCCGAAGTACGGCGACCCGGACTACTACACCTACAACGAGGGCGAAAGCCTGTAAACGAAAAAAGGAGGATTTACCACATGGCACAGAAAACAGGAGCTTTGATTTTTGACGAAACCGCTGACCGCTACGATATTCGCTTTGATATTGCCGACTATTACGGCGGCTTGCATTGCGGCGAGTGCATGGACGTATTCACAGGCGGCAAATGGAAGCCGACCCGGATTGAGTACGGGGACAACTGGTATCTTGTAGGTATCCGCGCCGAGGACTTGAACGGGCTGCGGGTACGGATTTAACGGGGCGGCGTGAAGAACGGACGCCCCTTTTTCACGCCCAAAAGCGGCGTGCCACCCTAACACTATCACTACCGGGAAAGGAGGACGGTAAACATTGCAGGACGAAATCAACGAAAAAGTGGTTGCGCTCTCTGTCAAGGGAGCAAAGCTGACCGCTGAAATGCTGCAAAAGGCAATCAAAGCCATGCTTGCACAGGCAAAAAAGCAGCAGGAAAAACAGCCCCACGGGAAGCAGACCCTAAAGCAGCTTGCGAAACAGAACGCGGGGCTATCCAACATTGAGATAACCGAGGGCAATATCAAAGCTTTTGAGCAGACGGCAAAAAAATACGGTATCGACTTTGCCCTAAAGAAAGACAGCACCGAAACGCCGCCCCGTTATCTCGTCTTTTTCAAGGGGCGGGACGCGGACGCTCTGACCGCAGCCTTTAAGGAGTTTTCCGCAAAGAAGCTGAACAAGGAGCAAAAGCCCTCTATCCGAAAGGCACTTGCCACATTCCGGGAAGCAGCAAAGCAGCTTAACGCGAACCGTCAAAAGACAAAACACAAGGACAGGGAGGTATCGCTATGAAGCCGAATATCAAGAAGCTGCTTATCCTAAACGCCCCCTATCTGCTCTTTGTGTATCTCTTTGATAAAGTCGGACAGGCGGTGCGGCTCTCGCCGGGGGCTGACCTCTCCGGCAAGCTGCTTTCCATTGGCAGTGGCTTTTCTGCCGCCTTTTCAAATGCCCTGCCGAGTTTTGCCCCTATGGATTTGCTTATCGGCATTGTCGGGGCTGTCGTTATCCGGCTTGCGGTCTATGTGAAAGGCAAGAACGCAAAGAAATACCGTAAGGGCATGGAGTACGGCTCTGCACGTTGGGGCAATGCCGAGGATATAAAGCCATATATCGACCCCATGTTTGAAAATAACGTGCTGCTGACGCAGACCGAAAGGCTGATGATGAGTAGCCGCCCGAAGCACCCGAAATATGCACGAAACAAAAACGTACTTGTAATCGGCGGCTCCGGCAGCGGCAAGACGAGGTTTTTTGTAAAGCCCAACTTAATGCAAATGCACAGCAGCTATGTTGTAACCGACCCAAAAGGAACGGTTTTAATCGAGTGCGGGAAGCTCTTGCAGCGGGGCGGGTACAAAATCAAGGTGCTAAACACCATCAATTTCAAGAAATCCATGCGGTA
>SFFD01000096.1 GCA_004556975.1 Oscillospiraceae bacterium
GGGGTATAGCTCAGCTGGGAGAGCGCTTGAATGGCATTCAAGAGGTCAGCGGTTCGATCCCGCTTATCTCCACCAAAAGCTCGGAAGAAGCAAGAAAAAAACCTTGAAATCACTTGATTTCAAGGTTTTTTCTTATCCAAAAGTGGGGAAATCGCAGTATTCGCTTTTTGCACCTGTGCGCTTGATTTTTGATGGAAATTTTGAAAATCAAGAGGTCAGGAATCATGAAGAAAATCAAGTTGAATTGCGCCGCCACCGTGGAGGAAACCTTTGCCGATTTCCTCACTTCCCGCAAAGCAAAGGGGCTTGCGGACAAGACTTTGCAAAGCTATGAACAGCAGTTCCGAGCCGTGGCGCGGCACTTGGATGTAAAAACGGACATTGCGCTGCTCCAAAAGGCGGACTTGGATGCAATGATCGTTTCCATGCGGGAGGCGGGGCTTTCCTCCAACAGCATCAACAGCTACACGCGCACCCTCAAATCCTTTTTCTCTTGGTGCAACGAGCAAGGCATTACCCGCCTCAATATCCCGCTCTACAAGGCCGAGGAAACCGTGAAAGAAACCTATTCGGATGCCGAACTTTCGGTGCTGCTAAAAAAGCCCGACATTCGCAAAACGACTTTCGCGGAATATCGGGATTGGGTGATTATCAACTTTCTGCTCAACTGCGGCTGTCGTGCCGCCACGGTTCGGGCGATTCAGATTCGGGATGTGGATTTGGACGGCGGCGTGGTGTTCTACCGCCACACAAAGAACAGGAAAACCCAGGTCATTCCCCTTTGCAGCCCCATGATCGCCATTCTGCGGGAGTATCAGCGGTATAGAAGCGGGGAAAGCACCGATTACCTCTTTTGCACGGAAACAGGCTCACAGCTAACGGAGAACGGCCTACGGCAATCTATCGCAAGGTATAACGCGCGGCGCGGCGTTCAAAAAACCTCTATCCACCTGTTCCGCCACACATTTGCGCGAAAGTATCTGATTGACTGTGGCGGGGATGCGTTCACCCTCCAAAAGCTGTTGGGACATTCCACCCTTGCCATGACGAAACACTACTGCGCGATTTACGATGCGGACTTGACAAAAAACTATGATAACTTTTCCCCGCTGGCGCAAATGAAAGCGGGCAGCGCAAAAATCAAAATGAGCGACAAACGGCGCTGACGGCTTTACACGGGGCGCGTGGGTGGCGGCGGTATTTATACGGCAAAGGAAAAGAGCGGGAGGCACAAAGGCTTCCCGCTCCCCTTATATCAAAAATCAAATTCCCCGCTCTGTGGTATTCCATAAGCGGGAAAACCGCACCCCAATTCGTTTTGCAGAAAGTAGGCAATTTCCGACACCATCACACTGTCCAGCATTTCCTCTGTTGTCATAAACTATCCCCTTAAAATTCAAATTTCTTTTTGAACGGCGCGGGAGAAACTTGTTTCTCCCCGCCGCATTTATTTATACTATTTGTGTTATTTATATTTATTTCTCTATCCTCTGGCGTGTCATTGTTTACGGTTTGCGGCGTTCCAAAAGCGTCTGCCGTAAAGTCATAGCCGCCGTCCGTTTCGTCTTTCTCTGTATGCGTGGCGCGCTGTGGTGTTTCATAGAAATCATAAGTATTGCTGTCCCCGCGCTGGACAAGATAGCCCTTATCCACCAGCCGCACAAATTGGTCGCGGTATGTAGAGGACGGCATACCCACCGCTTGCCGAATGGCAGCGGGCGAGAGCGCAAGCATAAAGCCGTTGGCGTTGGATGCAAAGTATAGATAAAGCATCAGCGCGTGCGCGCCGAGGTCGCGCGCCGCAGCTTGCCAATGACTGTTCTTTATGCCGAGGAAGTCAGACGAGGCGCGTTCTCTGTGAATTGCTACAAGCCGTTGGTTTGGAACTGTGTTCGGCATTCTCCATTTTCTCCTTTTCTATTGGAACGGCAGGGAGGGAAAGCCCCTCCCGCCGATTATGTATTATTTACCGAGGCTTTCTATCTTTTCATTCAGTCCGTCGATAGCGTCAAAGATTTCTGTGACATCCACCGTGGCGGAAATGCGGGAAAGAACTTCCTGCACAATTTCCTCTTTCATCTGTGCCATTTCCCGGCGGTGGTTTTCTTCATCAATCATGCAGCTATTCAGATACATCATGTTCAATGTGGTCTGCATTTTTTCATCCATGCCTTGAATGAAATAGTCAAACATATAATCCTTTTGAATATTCCTCATCTTCTGGCCTCCTTTCTTTTAATTTTATATCTGAAAGTATGGTTTTCTTAACTTTCTAAGTATATTATATCAAAATTTTTTATTTGAATCAAAGAAAGGG
>SFFD01000042.1 GCA_004556975.1 Oscillospiraceae bacterium
GGCGCGTAATCCGGGATCAACGCCTCGTCGCTTTGTCGGAAAAATAACGCCCAGATCGTCACCCCGATGCAGATCACAATGCCGATGATCAGCAGAAGGATGAGCCAGGTTTTCTTTTTTTCTTGTTTTTCATACTTGCCGCTCATAGCCGTTCTTCTTTCTTATAGATTTTGGAGCTTTGTGATCGTCACGGTCACGGTGCCGGTGGGGGATTGCACAAAGCTTGTAAAGGATTGCCAGATTTATGTCAAAAGTCTCTATATCAATCCGAATCATATTATAGTGCATTTCGTCCCGTTTTTCAAGTTATTTTGACGAATTCATTCTTACACTTGATATTTGCAATAAAACAGCATAATATTTGTGACGAAACAGCAAAACTGCCGTGTTCACAGCTGATTGGTTGTCTTATGGTTCAAAACCCTCTGTCAACCAGTCATTATAGTGAACACGGCAGTTCCAGAATGTCGATTCATCCCATTTTTTCGCCGTTCGTCTTACGGATTTCCGTTTGCCAACTTCTCAAAAAAGATTGCCAGCGCTTTTTCCGTATCGGATGCCTTCCGAAAAAACTTGATCTGCGAAATATCGAACAGAATACAGCCGCAATGCCCCTTGAAGGTGGGAAAACAAATGACCTCCAAATAGGTGTCGATCTCCGGGCTGTAGTCGATGATCTGCAGGGTTTCTCCAAACAGCGTGGCGCGTTCGTAGCTTCGCAGCCACTTGGCATCCATATTGGGAAACAGGCTGCGGAAGGAGTTTCCGATCAGTTTTTCCAGCGGCATTTTTTCCAATTGCGCCAGGGCGGGATTCCCATACCGAAATACCCAGTCGATGGCGCGGCACTCGCCGTCAAAAACCATCTCTATGTCCGCAAACGCAAAGGGAATGGTATCAAACAGGCGGTAATGCGCGTGGTACTGATCCGCTGTGGCGGGGATTCCATCCTCATTGAAGCTGTGAATCATATCCTGCTGCTTTGCATGGAGCTTTGCGAGAATCTCTTTTTTATTTCGCACCACATAATCCAGCGATTCACCGTTGCACAGGTTGATCTTATCCGTGACGCTGTGGATTGCCAATGCCGATACCAGGCAGCCCCGTTTCACCTTGATGAAATTGTCGCCAAGGGCCCCCTCCAGTTCAGTGAGGGTAATCCTGGTTTGATAGGCAAGATCGCTGGAGACGTGTATAAAGGCAAAATTTCCCTTCATCTGTACATAAAGAATCTGGCTGATATTCAGCACAACTTCCTGCTTGTTGGAAATAATCGTGATGGTTCCCGCTTCCTGCATATCAGGTACCTCCGAATATATTTTATCAAATCGATGTGCCAAATTCAATGGGATTTGTTGCTCTGTCAAAAGAAACGCTAAGCTAAACCGTCTTTTACTTCAATGTGTTCTTAAGTCACCGCCCCATCCAGAGCCTGTTTTTTCAACGCATAGCGGGTGTCATGCTCCACATGACACCTTTTTTCGGTGTCATGGAAAAAACAACACACCGCGCGACATCGGTTACAACATAAAATGGAAATGGAACGTCAGGAATGACGTTCCACGCCACGTTCCAGCGCACACCTGCCCGGTAGGATTTCAAGGCAAAAACAAATTGTCTATGAATCTGATCGGACGGGGGTGCGCTTTGTATTCAGAATTAAAAACAAGAGCGGCTGTTTTTGCACTTTCACGCAAGAACGGCCGCTTTTTTTACGCTTATAGCCCGCCATATCGTTGCCGTTCTCCGCCTCTATTTCGGTTCGTCCGCATACATCAACGAATCGAAATGGAGGAAAACAATGGGATTTAACTACGCGCTTGAGAAACTCAAATTCGATAAAGAATGGGAGAAACTGCACGATGAATATTCGGCAGCAGGAATGAGCGAAGCTTCAATTGCTCAAATGAAAGCCTTTGATTGGGGATGGTTTTGCAGCAGACGGCTCTACAGTCTCCATAACCAGCCTCTGCCGGAAGAATACTGCTTTGACGAGGATAGGGCATCCACATTATTTCGCCGCTTTGCTGCGCTCTCTGTAGCCTTTGAGGACGATTTGGGAACCAGTCGCTATGGATGGCTGGAAAGCATCGAAGATCCGAGGCTTTATCAAAGGCTCAAAGCATTATCTGATAAGGATTTGGAACTGATAACCCTGATTGCCATTGATGGATACAGTCGGGCTGAAGTAGCACGGATGTGGGGGTGCTGCCGGAACGTCATCTACAAAAGGGTGCAGAGAATCAAGAAATTTTTGCAAAGAGGGTGACAAATCGCCGTTCTCGCTGCCTACACCGTGAAGGATACTTTTTCCTCATCCTTTCAGGCACATTGAAAATTGAATACACGGTATTACAGGTACGAAACCCGCGTGAATAGCGGTATAAGGCCCGGCGCGATGACGGCGGCTTGCAGGAGGTGAATGGACAAGCTGCCAGAGCGATCAACGGAGCTTTAGACCCGGTGTGGCAATCCGGGCGCGATGACAGCGCGGGAGCTAACGATACTTTCTCACGACCTCCCACAGACTAGAGGGGGAACCCTGCGGCGCACGAGTAAAACGACGCTGCGGAGTTATGACAGCCCTGCCATGGGCGGCCTGTAATATCCCTATCGTCAGGGGCGCGTGGCAAATATGACGAATATGTTGAAAGTAGAACGGGCAGCCGTATCACATAGTATGTATGTTGTGACATCCCAAAATGAATGCGATACGGCTGCCTTTGTTTGCATAACTTCTGCGTAAAGTGACAATAATGAGAACAGTAATAATAATGCAGAAAGGATAGCTTATGATCGCTGCGGAAATAAAAACTGATGTGACAACAGTTCGCATTCATGATGAGTTTTGTAGCAGCCCATCTCAGGGTTGCATATCTCACATGAATCAGATCGTCACCAATTCTTACAAGAGAAGAAATACGGAAGGACAATCCTCCGACCCCAAAAACACCAATTCTATGCCGCAGTAAATGCTGCGGCAATTTCCATAAATTGGCGTTCGTCATATCGTTGACGGCGTGACTGTCCAACCGTATAATAAGCCAGAAAGGAGGCCCTGTATGGAGCAATATGTTAAGTACCTTCGTAAGTCGCGTTTCGACCGGGATTATGCAGAGCTGAGTATAGAGGAAACACTGAAGCGGCATGAAGCGATCCTGGACCGGCTGGCAAAAGACAGAGGGTATTATATTGCTAAAACGTACTATGAGGTCGTTTCTGGCGAATCCATCGCTGCAAGACCCGAAATTCAAAAAATGCTTGAAGAAGTAAGTGCTGGAATTTATGCTGGCGTCCTTGTCGTAGATCTGGAACGTTTGGCAAGAGGAAACGGTGCTGACCAAGCGTACATCAGTCAGGTGTTCCAATTCTCCGGGACGAAGATTGTTACACCGACAAAGATATACGATCCTTCAAACGAATTTGACGAAGAATACTTTGAGTTCGGCCTGTTTATGAGCCGAAGGGAATACAAGACCATCAACCGCAGACTGATACGGGGACGTGACAGCAGTGCATCCGAAGGAAAGTGGATCAGCAGTATCGCCCCGTATGGATACAATCGAGTGAAGATTCCACATGAAAAGGGATTTACCTTGGAGCCACATCCAGAGGAAGGACCCGTGGTAAAGAAGATATTTGAGATGTATCTGAACCATCAAGGCACCAAGATCATTGCAAATTATCTAAACGACCACGATATTCCTACCAGGCACGGAGATCTTTGGACTTACTCAACAATCTCTCAGATCATTACAAACCCGGTCTATATGGGTAAGATCAGAAGGGGCTGGAGCAAGCAGATCAAGAGTATCGAGAATGGCGAAGTCAAGAAGCGCATCAAGCGCAAAAAGGACATGGATAGCTATGATATTTATGATGGTCTGCATCCTGGTTTGGTAAGCGAAGAGGACTTTATGAAAGCCCAGGACATTCGATTAGAAAAGAAACCAGCTGCACCGGTTAAAGAAGAGTTCCAGCTGATGAACCCGTTTTCTGGCTTGCTCTTCTGTGCAACGTGTGGCAAGAGAATTGGCCGTACAACCTTATCGGCAAAACACAACCATGCCCCACGCCTACGTTGCACAAATGCTAGGAACTGTCACAACGGAAGCGCATATTTTGAGGTTGTCGAAAAAGAAATCATAGGGGCGCTCCGCACTTGGCTGAAGGGCTACAAGGTTAAGATTGATACTGTAGGCTATGCAGACGATATTAAGGATGCTAAGAAGCAACTGTCCAAGCTAGATCAGGAATTAAAGAAATTATCTGCCCAGCTGGACAATGCTTTTGATCTCGTTGAGCAAGGCGTATATACTCTGGATGTGTTTCAGAGCAGAAGAGCCAAGTTGACAAAAGCGATGGAAGAACTTGATGAGCGTCGAGCAGAAGTCCAGACTTTGATCGCAAAGCTGGAAGCAAGTCAGACAACACAGGCAAATCTCATTCCTCAGACAGAAGAGCTGCTGGCCAGCTATGATGATATGACGAATGAGGAAAGAAACGAGCTACTGAAAGAGATACTTGAGAAGATTGAGTATTACAAGGGAGCCGACGGACAGATCGTTATTGACCTATATCCACGGCTCCCGAAAATTTAGTGGTTTGTAGGTATCCTCAATTTACACACGTTTTTGTCAATGACCCTACCAAGGGATATGGAATCTTTGCGGAGAATATGTATTCTGTTTCCTGTAAAGCAAAATGAGCCTTCCCTCCTCGCCCTTTTATGGGAAATTTCCTTTCTTTTATATATACTCTCGGTTTATTTTGCATAATGCACAAAAAATCAGCGCAATTTTTGTGAATAAAAACTAATTGTAAATTTGTGTAAATTCATTGACATTTTGGAATTTTGTGGTATTATTTTATTGGGTAGATTACATATATTCCCAGTCGCGTTTTCCCCCCGCACGCATATGAAAACGCGGTGAAAAAAATCTTAAGTGCGGAGAAGGAGTAGTAAGTGAATAAAAAAATAAGAATAATAATTTCAGACGACGACAGTGAATTTTGCCGCTCCTGTTCAGAAGCACTTGGCGCCGGATTTTTTGCCGAGTTTATTGAACGTGACGGAAACAAGCTTGCTTCGGCAATTTTAAGCGGAAAACCCGATATTGTTATCTGCGACGCATTTATGCAGAATTCAGATATGCTTTGTGTAATAAAGCAGTGCCGCGAAGCAATGGGAGAGAATTCCCCTCTTTTTATTGCCATAATACCTGCTGACAATTCTATTGTTGAGCGCGAACTTCTTTCCGGCGGCGCTGCATACTGTTTTATAAAACCTGTTGACTGTGCTGCGCTTGCAGAGCGCATCAAAAGTTTTTGTATAAATTCTTTAAATACTACTGCCTCCAAAAATAATGGCAACACAAATCTTGAAGTTGTCATCACAGATATAATTCATCAAATCGGCGTACCGGCCCACATAAAAGGATATCATTATTTACGCGAAGCTATTCTAATGGCTGTAGACGACATTGACATTATGAATTCAGTAACAAAATGCCTTTATCCTTCTGTTGCTAAAAAACACGGCACAACTTCTTCACGTGTAGAACGTGCCATACGGCACGCCATAGAGGTTGCCTGGGATCGCGGTGATGTGGACGTACTCAATTCATATTTTGGATATACCATTCACAGCGGTAAAGGCAAACCTACAAACAGCGAATTTATTGCTCTTATTGCCGATAAACTCCGTGTAAATATGAAAACCGCATAAGTGCTTTTTATACTATTACCCCGTGCTCAAAATAAGCACGGGGCTTTTTTAATTTTATTAAAGCATATGTTTATAGCATTTAATTTTTAAAAGCGGTTTTTATAAAATAAATTCTTAATATATAAGCATCCGGAATTATTTTTGACGGGTAAGTATTGTGCTCAAGCAATTACAATATTACAGCAATTTATATTAAAAGCATTTGTTCGATTTGTTTTAGCCAATTATCAGCAAATAATTCTGTTTATACAAAGAAATTAAAACATTTTCGCATATTACCCCCTACTTGCGGGGGAAAAGCTTTTTAGATTGCTCCAAAACGGATTCTGCATAGGATCATCCCCGCTTGCGCGGGGAAAAGAAGCCCGTGAGCTTGTACTCCTGAGTAACGGCAGGATCATCCCCGCTTGCGCGGGGAAAAGTACTGTGCGCCTGGTGTGGGAAAGAGCACTGCGGGATCATCCCCGCTTGCGCGGGGAAAAGTTGTTTGTCACGCTCCTAAGAGCGCAACAGTGAGGATCATCCCCGCTTGCGCGGGGAAAAGAGGAGGCACTTTATGAAAAAGCAATCAATCTTAGGATCATCCCCGCTTGCGCGGGGAAAAGTTCCATCGGGGAGTACATTCAACGGCAAGCCCAGGATCATCCCCGCTTGCGCGGGGAAAAGCTATACCGCCAAAAACAATAACGAAGGCAATAACGGATCATCCCCGCTTGCGCGGGGAAAAGTTGAAACACTTTTTAAAAACAGCGCAAATGTTGGGATCATCCCCGCTTGCGCGGGGAAAAGTCGTTGAATCATAAAACCTCGTAGGAAAAGCCAGGATCATCCCCGCTTGCGCGGGGAAAAGCGCCTTAACGAATGGAGGAAAATATGAGCCTTAGGATCATCCCCGCTTGCGCGGGGAAAAGGTTCTTATTCTTCTATTGGTAAGCAATTTGGTAGGATCATCCCCGCTTGCGCGGGGAAAAGCTTCACGCTTGATATACTCTGTATATCCGTTGAGGATCATCCCCGCTTGCGCGGGGAAAAGACATTTCTGCAGGAAATAAAACCGCAACAGAAAGGATCATCCCCGCTTGCGCGGGGAAAAGACGGTTTTGATTTTGATTTCTTACTTGACATTTGGATCATCCCCGCTTGCGCGGGGAAAAGGTATTAAAATAATATTGAAGACCAGAAGAAAGAGGATCATCCCCGCTTGCGCGGGGAAAAGCTGTCAATAGATGTCGATACAAGGTTGGTGTAAGGATCATCCCCGCTTGCGCGGGGAAAAGGTCACAGCCCCGGTAAAGGTCAGGGCGTTGGGGGGATCATCCCCGCTTGCGCGGGGAAAAGTACTTGCTCCTTTTCAACTAAAAATTTGTGCAGGGATCATCCCCGCTTGCGCGGGGAAAAGCTCTTGTTAATTCTGAATCTTGGCTTTCTGAAAGGATCATCCCCGCTTGCGCGGGGAAAAGTTTGGTCTTTCTCTTGGCTGTGGTTGGCTTGTAGGATCATCCCCGCTTGCGCGGGGAAAAGTTTTTCTCATTTGACATTTTCTGAGGGTATATAGGATCATCCCCGCTTGCGCGGGGAAAAGGGTGAAATGGATGTTGCGTGACCTTAAACACGGGGATCATCCCCGCTTGCGCGGGGAAAAGAGCTTTTGAGCACGGGGCGTGACCTTTGGAGCAGGATCATCCCCGCTTGCGCGGGGAAAAGCATTTATCCACCGTTTGCAATATGCCTCAGTCAGGATCATCCCCGCTTGCGCGGGGAAAAGCTGCAATCGTAAGAACAGTAAAGCTGATTTTTAGGATCATCCCCGCTTGCGCGGGGAAAAGGCGCCCCTGGGTGGGAACATTTGCTTTGTCAAGGGATCATCCCCGCTTGCGCGGGGAAAAGCCGGCGGTTGAATTTGCACTGACATAATGAGTAGGATCATCCCCGCTTGCGCGGGGAAAAGCGCAGACGGTGATATTATCTATGACGGTGAAAAGGATCATCCCCGCTTGCGCGGGGAAAAGTACGGATTAAATTACAATTATGTCGGAAAAAAGGGATCATCCCCGCTTGCGCGGGGAAAAGTATCCGCTCCTGCGGTGCAGTGGAAATAGACAGGGGATCATCCCCGCTTGCGCGGGGAAAAGTTTCACCGCGCCTGGAACAAGAGCAAGAGAGTAGGATCATCCCCGCTTGCGCGGGGAAAAGCGCCATTTGCCGGAACAAACGTTGCAGGAACACGGATCATCCCCGCTTGCGCGGGGAAAAGAAAAAGCTTTATTGCTCACGCAAGCGGCAAATAGGATCATCCCCGCTTGCGCGGGGAAAAGACCGCTCTTGCGGCACAGCAGTATTACGACGGAGGATCATCCCCGCTTGCGCGGGGAAAAGTACCGCTCTTGCGGCACAGCAGTATTACGACGGAGGATCATCCCCGCTTGCGCGGGGAAAAGTAAAAATCTTTGCAAAATCTTTTTTTGTGCGCAGGATCATCCCCGCTTGCGCGGGGAAAAGCATTTGTAAATCATCATCATCAGCAAGAACCTGGGATCATCCCCGCTTGCGCGGGGAAAAGTCGGAGAAACAAAAGTAGCTTCCGACAGTGATGGGATCATCCCCGCTTGCGCGGGGAAAAGTAACGGAAAGCTCCCCGAGATTTACGGATTAAAGGATCATCCCCGCTTGCGCGGGGAAAAGTTCTGAATGAAGGACATATCCGTGCCCAT
Organism: Oscillospiraceae bacterium; assembly: GCA_004556975.1. Lineage (GTDB taxonomy): Bacteria > Bacillota > Clostridia > Oscillospirales > Ruminococcaceae > UMGS1668. The sequence continues at coordinate 8,440 of SFFD01000042.1, forward strand.
CTTAGGATCATCCCCGCTTGCGCGGGGAAAAGCCGTTAAGAAGCTGAGTCATATCGCTCATCACAGGATCATCCCCGCTTGCGCGGGGAAAAGCGAAATGGCTGGTTCTTTGTCCGCTGCGGCGGCGGATCATCCCCGCTTGCGCGGGGAAAAGTGGTATTGCCCTCTTGAAAAACTCATATAGGCAGGATCATCCCCGCTTGCGCGGGGAAAAGCGGCTTGAGTCTGTGGGACTCTTTTGTGTACGGGGATCATCCCCGCTTGCGCGGGGAAAAGTAGTTACTGACAACCGCGTCGGCAGGTGCATAAGGATCATCCCCGCTTGCGCGGGGAAAAGTTTATATCTTGCCCTTTTGTGCTCATCGTCGCAGGATCATCCCCGCTTGCGCGGGGAAAAGTGTTACAAAGCAGAGGCTTTACCCGGTGGCATAGGATCATCCCCGCTTGCGCGGGGAAAAGGCGAGAAAACGCCCAATGATAAAGCGGCGGAAAGGATCATCCCCGCTTGCGCGGGGAAAAGCAACTTCGTCTGCGTATTCTTCATCGGTTTTCAGGATCATCCCCGCTTGCGCGGGGAAAAGCCCAAGAGCCGTTCTTGAGTTACAATCTCGACAGGATCATCCCCGCTTGCGCGGGGAAAAGCTTTGGTTGGTACATCTAAATTTTTACATAATAGGATCATCCCCGCTTGCGCGGGGAAAAGTGTGACGGAATGACCGATATTGACGACGCCAAAGGATCATCCCCGCTTGCGCGGGGAAAAGTATCGCTTCGTGCTCTCTACCTTTAGGAACATAGGATCATCCCCGCTTGCGCGGGGAAAAGTCAAGAATCTTTTTCTTTTCCCTGTAATCCACGGGATCATCCCCGCTTGCGCGGGGAAAAGTATCTTCGTTTTCACGAAATATCCACCTTGCCAGGATCATCCCCGCTTGCGCGGGGAAAAGGCTTAAATATGACCTGGTGCCGTATGCCGGATAGGATCATCCCCGCTTGCGCGGGGAAAAGTCACGGAAAAACGGTCGAGGGAGTTTCGGTTTGGGATCATCCCCGCTTGCGCGGGGAAAAGCCGCAGCGGACAAAGAACCAGCCATTTCGTTAAGGATCATCCCCGCTTGCGCGGGGAAAAGCGAACAAATATCAAAAAACAAAATTCTGCCCGGGGATCATCCCCGCTTGCGCGGGGAAAAGTTGAAGGTTCCGTTGATGTAACCCTTGACAAAAGGATCATCCCCGCTTGCGCGGGGAAAAGATTGTTTGGAAACTGATTGCGTATATTCAAGTAGGATCATCCCCGCTTGCGCGGGGAAAAGGCTAAAAGGATCCCATTATTATCCGCTTTTTACTTAGAAGGTTATTATTTTTCATTCAGTTTTCGATAAATCTCAAAAGCAATCCGGCAATCATTTTTTGCCCTATGTGTTTGCTCTGCGTCAATTTTAAGTTTCTCCGCTACTGTTTGAAGTTTATAATTGTTTACCCCTGATATTTTCTTTCTAGCCATAGCTAAAATGTCTATACACTTATTTGGTTGTATTTTCACTTTATTTTCTATACTTGCGTTTCGAATAAAGGAAATATCAAATGAAATATTATATCCTATTAGCTGTGTTCTGCCTACAAAGTTCCAGAAATCACAAAGTGCTTCTGCAATATCCGCTCCATTTTCCGAAACATCGTCGTTAGTTATACCTGTAAGATCTGTTATTTCTTTCTTCAACGGCTGCAATGTTTCTTTTAATCTTTTGCATCAAAGCCGCTTTGCTGAAACCTGGTTGTAATTCGTTTTTTTCTTCAGAGCATTCTTCCCTTCTGCTTCCCGGAATCGGTCTTCGCATAAGAGTTATTCCGTCAAGGTCAACCGGTTCCCAAGAGGTGTTATAAACAACAAATTTCATATGCTGCTCGCCATTTGAACTGTATACCATAGTTGCACGACCGGAAGAAAGGTTTTCACATACTCTTTTCCAGACGGCCTCGCGAACTCTTCCGCTTAATTGACCTACATACACACCTGTTTGGATTTCACACAGCCATTTTGAAAGGTCACCGCGCAGTCTTTGCGGGCAGTCCGTCATGGTAAGTACTACCATTAATCCTCATCCTCGTCATTACCTTTACCATACGACTTTCCGTTCTCTACCGTGCCTTTACGGTCATCCCAAAGGTATATTGCTTCTCTTTCGTCTTCACATTCTTCATCAGTATAATCTTCAGAGTCCTCCTCGGAAAGAAGATATTTTATGTCATGCACCATCTTTTCAAGAATATGGTGCTCAACCATTGCATCTCTGACTCTTCTTCTGACCGCCGCCGGAAGATCCGGCCGCTCTTCGCTTGCCATTTCAAAAGCTATGGGAATTGTAATTTCCGCTTTGTACAAATCTGCTATGTCATAAACAAACGACAGTTCGTGTCCGACATGTACAAACCCCAGTCCGGGAGAACACCCCATTGCAGTAATTACAGCATGTGCAAGACCATACAAACAGGCATGCCCTGCAGAAAGTGCCTGATTTACTGAATCGCTTGCAGCAAAATCGTCAGGCCGATATAAACGACCGTCCCATGGCACGCCCCACTCCTTTGAGCATCGTCTGTATACAGAGCGCACTCTGCTGCCCTCTCTTCCGCGAAGCTGCTGCATTGTAAGGTTTGAGACATCTTCATCCGGAAAGCGCAGCTGATACATTTTTCTTACAACTTCAAGATGGCTTCGCACATTGCTGACAAGTTTCGCTTGTTTTATCAGAAGCCCAGAGTGCGTATTAAGAGATCTTCCGTTGGCATAATAACGCACCCCGTGTTCTCCGACCCATACAGTGCTTACTCCTGCATCTCCCATAAGCTCCATAGCTCTGTGTGTAATTCTTGTTCCCGGTCCGAGCAGCAGCACGGAAATGGCTGCTGCTGGGATATGAATTTCTCCGCGTTCATCCGTGACCGTTATAGCTCCATCCTGCCTGTTTAATGTGCAGTGTTCCAGATATATAAATGTCATACGGTCTTTTATCTGTGGAAGTGCCTGAATATCTGGTTTGATTATTCCAGGAACATCACCCATTTTATTTACCCCTTTACTACCGTAAGCATACCAAGACCATAAGCTTTTTCGCGGCCGATACCGTTTATAAGGGCTTCACAAAATGCTTTTTTGTCAGTCACTTTCAGCTTTCCTTCGTATGTCACCGAAAGGATTGACACTCTGTTTCTCTCCGCTCCTTTTCTGAAGATATACCACTTTACTCCGGTAACGCAGAATTCATTTTCATTAAGAGCAAATCCGTGCTTTTCTGCCCTGTCAAGCAGCCACTTAACCTGATATTGGTCGGAAATATGCGCTTTCACATTTCCGCGTTCGCCGGTTTTACACTTTTCGGAGGAACTTACAGTCGGATTTGCGGTAAGCTTGAAATGCCACACGGTTCCGTCTTGAATTCGTTCCAACAGCGGCAAATAATCCTTTGTTTCAAATCCGATTCCCGCTTCGGAGACTCCAAATTGCAGAACCGCGTTTGATAGATCGGGCTTGTCCTCGCTCAAAATAAGCAGGTACGTTTTTTCGCCGAGCTTATCAATTCGCCAAAGCTTTCTTTTTCTTTCTTCGGAATCAAACGCGGATTCTATTGCGCCATGCAGCTTTTGCGGAGAATTAAGCGCTATCATGGTGCTCCTTTTTCTCATATCAAGCTCCATCCTGGTCAAATACATAAATTCTCACCCCAATTCTGCAAAAGCGTCATGAAAAGCCTGCGGCTTTTCTTCGGCGGATTCCGTATTAGTTTTCCCATACTCACGAACAAGCCTGTAACCGAATTTTCTGTGCTCGGGGTTAAACGAAAGCGGCAAATCCTGAACAACAGCGGTCTTTCCGCCGGGTTCGTTCGCGTCCATAACGAATCTGTACTGTGCGGAGGACTCCTTATTTTTTCTCCATTCCGGCAAAAGCCATGGCTCCGCTTCAAGAGAATCCTTTAAGCACGTTTCTCTTGTTCTAAGGCAAATCGGAAGCGTCGGCGGGCAGGATCTTCTTCCGAGAAACAGCGGAAAAGCGGGATGCTCAAGCGCATTTGCAAGCCTTTCTATAAGCTCTCCGTCGTCGCTTTCCACACCAACAAGGAAGATTGCATCGGAAAGATAATACCTGTTGGTTACATACTTAGTTACGCGTGGGCATTTCGGGTCACAAATAGTATGGTAATCTCTAAGTAATTGCCCCTCTTTGTCAACACGAATGCCTATGTTAAGCCTGCTAAGCTCTGCTATTTTATCATCCTCGTTGCGTCTGTACCCCATTGCCGCAGCCAGAAATCCGACTATTCCGCTTTTGGAAGGCTCGCGTCCGGTTCTTCTTGTTTCAAACTTGGAATCTACGCCCCAAGCCTGAAGCGGCGCAGCCATGCGTATAAGCAAGGTCGGCATTTTACATCTCTCCCTCAAGGCATTCGCTTACTTCGTCCTTTACTCTGTCAAGAAGCTCTTTCAGCGACATGGTTTCAGCAAGCTTTTCCATTCCCTCACCGACCGCAACTGCCGCTTTTGGCTCGTTCACATAATCTTTGTACACTTTTTCTGCGTAGTCAACAAGTGCCTTTTCGGAAGGTTCGGCATAGCCGCCCGCGCCAGTGTAAACCGGCTTTTCAAACGCACCGCAAAGGTTTACGGGCTGGTCTCTGCGAAGGGTTACATAGATTGCGTCCGGCAATGTGCGGTTAGCAAATGTATTCTGTTTGCCGGTAGGCATGGAGCGGATAAAAGCTTCGGCGAAGCCACGAACCGCATTCGGAGTTACATTTTTGCCAAGGCTTCCGGCAAGCTCTGTCACGTTCACGGTCGCATATCTATAAAGGGTCGCGGAGTTGTATTCTACCGTGCCAAGGTGACCCGCTCCGGCATTATCTTCCGGCGCGCAATCGTCAACTGCGGTGAAATAATCATACTCGTTATGTACTGTGTGGGTAGAAATGCTGTGTGCGACCTGCGCGGCGGCGTCATAGTTAAGGGAAGGATCACTTGCGACCATACGTCCAAAAAGCGCCATATCAACAGAAGGTGCGTTATTTAGCGCATTCTTGTATTCTTTTTTATCATCGCTTCCGTCAATTACAAGCTGCGCAAGCGCCTTTGCCTGCGCTTTGCTCATAAAGAACAGTGCATCGGAGCCTTTTTCGGCATCCTTTATTTTCAGTCCCGCATTTTCAAGGGCTTTTGTTGCTTTTTTCTCGGTATCTGTCACGCAGCCAAGGTCTTTTAGCTCATCCATAACCATGCCTACAATGCGTTTTGTTCTGTTCCCGATAAGATACTCAGCAAATATCTCATCACGGAACATCTCCCTCATGGCGTGCTTCCACGACTGGGAAGAAACACGTGCTCTTACTGTGCCGCCGTAAACTGCGGTTTTGGGGCTGCCGGTATCGTCTCTGTTTACGCAGCTCGGCGGAACGGTCTGCAAAACATGAAAATCAACATAAATATTTTTCTTACTCATAATATAGCTTCCTTTCATTCGTTATCTTCGTTTTCTTTTTTCTTTATGTAGTAAAACTCCTGTCCCCATTTAAGGCGCACTTTCGAAACTCCTTCATATGTCTGGAAACGATGTAAATCCGCCGCCAGCTCCGGATAATCAAAAGATATTCCCTCGCTTCTAAGCAACTGCGCAAGCCCGCGCAAATAATGCGCCGCTTCATATATGTCGGCTGCCGTTGCAAAAGCATTGAATCGGCGCAGTACTCTTTCAAATGAATCATCTTCATTTGGTACGAGCTTGCGTACTGCGCTTCCGAATGGGCATTCGCTGCTCATCCACTCATTCTGAGAACGCCCCTGCTGATGCACCGCAAAGGTCGTGAGTGCAATATAAACCGCCCACTCCTCGCGGGAAGCTTCGCCGTCTTTGCCCTGAAATTCTTCCGGCATATCTTTGAGTATCGTGCCCCAAAGCTCCGGAAGATCACCGGGCTTTTTTCCCGATCCTCTGCGCAGATTGGCAAGCTCTGCGCGGTACGCATTTTCCGGCATTTTGTGCAGCCAATCCAGTTTTGAAGACACAAATCCGCGTATCTTCGCCGATTTGTTTTCTTGTTCAGACATATCTTTCCTCCTTAATCATAGATTTTTCTTACATTGTATTTGAAATTCAACAAAGCTTTTGCAGAAGAATAGTATCTTGTATTTTTATCGTCTTTTATCATCCTTCCGGTAAAAGCACTTTCCCCGGCATTGGCAACCATTTCTTCGCCGAGAGCAATAGCTATTTTTTGTGCTGTTTCCCTCCAGCGTTTTCTGTCTGCTTCGGATTCTTTCGTTCCCCACTCGGAGTTTATCGACTCAAGCCATTCTCTGAACGGAATATCTATCCTGAAGTAGAGCTGTTCTTTCGCATTAACATACGATTTTCCTTCATCTTCGCCCATAGCCGCATCTATATCATTCGCGAGGTGATGTACCGCCGTTGCAAGCTGGTCGCATTTTGCCACTTCATCGGCTATTGCGCTTCGCCAACCATCGTTTGCCTCCTCAAGCAGCTTTTTGTGGAACGAAAGTGAATCGCTGAATACGTCGGAAATGAAAAAGTCCTTATCACCATATTGTGCAGAGCTTGTGCAAAATTTTATCAACTGCTCATCATCAAGCAGTTCATACGCTTTCAGTTCAGAAATCCAGCTTACTATGCCGGGAGTGTGTTTTTCGCCCTTTTCTTCTGCCGGGAACGCTGTCGGAAATTCCCGCCACATCTGCTTTGAGCTATCGTGGCGACAAGGCTTAAAACCTATTACGGATTTATCTTTTGTCGTTGCACGTATCGGCGACCATATGGTCATTTGTTCCGCAAATGCCATCTCTTTATTGAAGAAATCCCCTCCCAAAAGATAGTAGCCCGTAACCATTCCGTCTTTTCCTATTAAAAGTAAGCGTCTTGATTGCAGCGTGTACAATTCAGCAGGGTTATCCGGCAAAGCTATTTCACTGCGCTCCGCCGCTTTTGCCTTTTCAAGCTCCCACGCAGGTTTTTCCTCTCCCCAAAGCTCATTTCCATCTTTAAGCATCACAAAATTGAGCATCAGCGTTTCAAAGAGATTTCTCCCTTCGGCTGTAATAAGCCCAAGCTTACCAAGCCAGCCCGCTCCGGGTGACGGAAGATTTTTTCCTTTCGGCTTTGAGGATGTATCATCGTATGCATTCACATATAAAAGCCACCTCGCCGCCTCAGAATATGGCAGCTTGCTTTTCTTTTCCCCTGAATATGTGGTGAACAGCCTCAGCTTATTACTGCTTTCGGAGAGTTCCCCGTTAAGCTTTGCCGCACCGTATTCGGTGCCTATTTTTGCTTCCGGCACCTGATAGAACGGTCTTTCGGGGTGGAAAAGCCAAAATTTCTCGTGCTGAGATTCAAGGTATTCGCGCACCGGATTTTCCGGGATATGTCCCATATCCCAAATGATTTTCCAGCGCTCAAGCGCTTCATCCGGGTCTTCAAACGGCGCCGGTTCACCATCTTCATTTACCCTTGAAAAAACTGTGTGCAGCACCGCGAGCAAAAGGCGCATTACCGCCACATCCTGAGTGGGAAGCTCGCCGCAAAGTCCGCTGTATTCGTGCGAATGAACAATCGCATCCGTAAGCGAAGCCTCCTTAATTTCGCACTCCGGCGTAATAACCCGCACCCAGTTTTCATCCAAAAGGTTAAACTCTTTGTCCGCCATTATCATCCTCCCTTTCGTAAGTAAGACCTATTTCTCTATTGTATTTCAGAATCGTGCTCCCGATTTTTGCACTCAGCGATTCGTCAAAAAGCAGTACCAGCTCGCCTTTGAGATATGGGCTGTTCTGCCACTCCGCAAGTCGATTTCTGTTCATATTTTCAAGCTCGTTTATCGTGGAATTTATATTCCACTGCCTGCTTAAAAACGATGGCAGGCGCAGCCTTTGCCGCAGTATCGCTATTGCTTCTTCCCTTGAAGGAATATCGTTTGCGGGAACGGCTTTGCCGCCGCACTGCCATGGCAAAAAGTGAACCGTACCATCGCCGTGCAGCACCATTGCCAAAACGTCTATTGAACTGTCGCCGTCACGAACGGAAGCCTCCGCATGGCCTTCATCCATTCTTGGAGTATCGTCAAGCCACCCTTCAAGTGTGTTTTTGTTCGCTATATGGCTTATCTGCTTCGGCGGTTCGCTCAAAAGGAACGCTTTGGCGTTGGTTTCCTTTTGGCTTATTTTTAAGTCGAATTCCTCTTTTTCTTTGCAGCTTTCTCCTCCGCCCTCATAGGCGTCCTGAACAAGCTTTGGTATGTCGCCGGGAATTTCTATTTTGTCAGGCAGCAGCTTTTCCGTCTGCATCAGCATCCATTTCGTATAAATAGCTTCACTGCCGCTGTCGAACTTATCTTCTTCTGTGAGCACGCAGCAAACCGCATGCTCAAGCCCTTTCGGGCGCTCTCTTTTGTGGCGGTGAAGCCTGCCCATACGCTGGAGCAGCAGATCCATTGGGCAGATTTCGCTTATCATAAAGTCAAAATCCATATCAAGGGACTGCTCCATAACCTGTGTTCCCACAATAACAAGCTTTTTTCTACCTTCCCTGTCGGAATTTTTGCCTACGCACCGCATTATGTCCTGCTCAAGCTTAATTCTGTCCGGCATCACAAACTGAGCATGAAAAACCATTATTTTTGCGTCCGGAATTTTTTCCGAAAGCATCTGCGCTATGCTTTGCGCCTTTTTTACCGTGTTGACGATTACGCCCGTGCATCCGCAGCATTTTACGGCGTGCTCAACCCGCTTTGCTATGTCATCATACACTATTTTTTCGGTGCGCACAGTAGTGCTCGGCGCGTTTATTTCAACGGAATCCTGTTTTACCTCTTTGCCGTCAGTCCAAGTTATAAGCGGGTATTTGCGCGTACTGCGCCATTCTTTGTTATCGCAGCTTGATTTTCCGATATATCTGTCAATAAGTTGCGAACGCCTCTTTGCCGGAAGCGTGGCCGAAAGAATTATCACCGGCACATGATATGCGCCCATCCATTCAATAACACGGTCAAGATATGTACTCATGTATGCGTCATAGGCGTGACATTCATCAATAATCACCACTTTTGAAGCAAGTCCAAGGTGGCGCAGCATAACATGCTTTTGCTTCAGCCCTGCAAGGAGGAACTGGTCAACCGTTCCCGTTACAAAGCTTGCGAGCAGCGCTTGCTTTTTCCCTTTGAACCAACTGTTCACAATAAGCCTGCCCTCTGTATCTTCTCCCTCGGCATTTGAACTTCCTTCAAATATTTCGCGGTAGTCCTCGTTAAGTTCCGCCAAGCCGTGTGCCAATCGGATTGAAATATCGGCATTCGTTTCCTCGGCTTGCGCTTCGCCCCAGCTTTTTATTCTCTTAAATATTCCGTTTGCCGTTGCCTGAGTAGGCAAGCCGAAGAACAATCCTCCGCAGCCGGAATTGCAGCCCATAATCTCCGCCGCAGCAAGCGCCGCTTCAGTCTTTCCGACGCCCATCTGCGCTTCGATTATCATAATACCGGGATTTTTGCATCCGTTTGCTATGTCAAGTACCTTTTTTTGAACCTCGTTCGGCGCAAAGCCAAAGCGTTCTTCAAAAAGCTCGTTGTCTATGAAGCAATATTCCGGATGCCAGTTTTCCATGCTGCGAAGCTTTTCCCACGCATTCTCCGTGCGATGCTCGTAAAGCTCTTCCGAGCCCATGCTGTCAATGCTTATCAGCGGGAAATAGCTTGGATTGCTCGCGATCCAGTCAGCAGTTATTAACAGTCCGCAAAGCAGCACCTGCGCCGCTTTAAGCTCTATTTTCGGCACTTCCTCGAGGCTGTCGTATCCCGACGAAATCAGCGATTCGTCAATGTATTCCTGCCAGCATTCATTCCAGCGTTCCGTATATTCGCGCGATGAAAAGTAGTTTTTTCCGTAAACCTCTATTTGTTTTGTCGGAGCGACCGCGCCATTTTTCGGCATTTCCGGCGGTTTTCCGTGGTGCGAGCCCACTATCGAAGCCGTTCCTCGGTTTATTCCGTACTCAAGCAAAATTGCCTCTCCTGCCAGCGCGTGCGGCGAAGCCACCGAATCCATAAAGCTGTTTGCAGCACGGAGTTCCACGGATTTTTCAATCATTTCCCTTATTTCCGGAAGCATCTCTGTAATTCTGCTTTGAAAAAGCGCCGTACATTTGCCTATATCATGCACCGCCGCAAGCCAAACAGCAATTTTGCAGAATTCTTCTCTGCCAAGGCCGGCTGCGCTTACCACCGAATCCGGCACCCATTCCTCCGCAAGCTTTTTCATTATCTCCGCTGTGTCCCGCAAATGCATCCAAAGCGGAAGCCAAAGGGTGGAATTTTCGCTGCTTGTTTTTGCTGCCATGATTTTTGAGAGCTCCTGCACCTTATGTCACCCCAACAATAATATTTTTTACCATTATGTTGAATATTGTCAAAATTTTAATTTGATTTTACTACTTAAAATATGGTTAGTCAATCCATTTTTATCTTTATTTTGACAGGTATGCATTTTTATGCATACCTTAAAATAAAGGCTGTTAAAATCTCTTCCTTTGTTTTACACAGCAAAAAACAGCGCCCCAACTGTGCACAAGTCCATTAAAAACGGACAATAGAAATAAACAGCCTCCTATGGTAGAATTTAGATAGCTACCATAGGAGGTTTTGTTATGCAAAGGAAATATACATGTATCAAAGAATACGAAAAAGAATTAATCTAATATATCGAGTAAGGACATAGCTTGCGGGAAACCGGAGAGAAATACGGTTTCACATACAAAGAAATGCGAAATTTCAAGACCAGATACAATAAGAATCAACGAAAGCTTGCAGCAGGAATACAATCAAACCTAAAGGCAGACCGAGACAGGATGGAACGGCCTTTCCGCCAGCGGTACAGCAATTAAGCAAACTCGCTCAGTTGTAATATGAACTCGCAATGAAAGAACGGCACATAAAGAGGTTGGAGATGGAAAATGAGCTGATGCGGGATTTTCTCTCGCTCACAGAAAGGAAGTGAGAACAAGCGTAAAGTATATGGTGATATATCGACACAAGGATAAATATTCCATAAGCGAAATGTGCAGCTTCTTTGAAGTATCCAGAAGCGGATATTACGGATATGTATCAAGAATGGACATACCTGCAAAGGATCTTCCATCAGCTGAAAAGATAAAAGAATGTCAAAGCGAATGCGGAAAAACTTACGGTTACCGCAGAGTACATATATGGCTTGAGAGAAAAGGAATACACCGCAACCCGAAAACAATCCTGCGTGTAATGCAAAAATACAACCTTCTCCCGGTTGTAAGGAGAAAGAAGTACCGTAATTACGGAGAATATCTTCACAGATATCCCAATCTGTTAAACAGAGACTTCCATGCTGAAAAACCTAATCAGAAATGGGTTACAGATATATCATATATCCCTACAAAGCAAGGCGTACTGTATTTATCCATTATCAGAGATTTGTTTGACAACAGCATTGT
>SFFD01000043.1 GCA_004556975.1 Oscillospiraceae bacterium
TTTTTCAAGTGAATCGTAGGTACTTTCATCCCAGTCTAAAAAAGCCATATTTACAAGAGAAAGAAAACTATATGAGGAATCTTGATTTAGGCGCAGTAACATTGGAACTGCATATTCACAGTCCATGTTCCTGGCAAACAAAATATCACCGTTCGTATTTTGAGCAACGAATGCGCTGCACCCGAAGTTATTGTGAATCAATGCTGTATCAATAAAAGAACAATATTCTTCCAGAGAATTTGCGCCTCGCAATAAATACTCATTAAAGCAATCATTTCCGTAATAGCGCATGGAATAAAAAGGGCGATTGCTTATTTTTTCTATTTCTACGCTGATGTTTCGCTGCGAATCTTGTATTCTTTTCATATCGCATTCCTTTCGTTGAACGGTAATTCTGATGATTCTTCAATAAACATCTTTCGTCTTATTAAATACCGATTTGTCACACTTAAATTATACATTGCCCGCTTTCAAAAATCCACTTATTTCATTACATCGTGCCGCATTTTGAGACATCTGTCCCGTAAACCCTGTATGTAACCTTGTTGAAAGGTAAATTGATGTTTTTTCGTTCAAAAAACTGATAAATCACCTTTTATAGGGTTTCATTTACGGGCTGAAGATTTCAAAACAGGTGAAACTTTATGAAACTTTTTTGAAACCGCAATATTTTTATCAATTTCTGCCGCATCGGGTGTTCATAACGGAACTGCGTTATGAACACTCGATTTTTTTGCCTATTTAGTTTATTAGATGTGCATGTAGCCGGCTTTGCCCGTCCCTGCGATTATGGGCTTATGGGGACGCAAAATTTATGACACTTGCGGATTTTTTATAAATGCATTGCGAAACGCCCTTTTTAGTGATATATTTAATAAAGATAACACGAAGGGCGGCGCTTACAAAATGAAAAATCTGATAATTTATGCTTCCAAAACCGGTACTACGAAAAAATGCGCCGCGCTTCTTGCCGCAAACCTTGGGGCGGAAAGCTGCACCCTTTGGAACATTGATGACGGCGAACCGGAGCTTTCGGGCTTTGACTGCGCCGCCGTGGGTTCATATATCCGCATGGGCGTTATAGACAAAAGAATTTCCGCCTTTATTGAAAAACACCGCGAACAGCTTTTTGCAATGCCCTTCGGCGTGTTTTTCTGCGGCTGTCTGGAGGACAAGGTTTCCAAAGCTATAATAAAAAATTTTGACGACGGCGTGCTTGAGCACGCGCTTTGCGTTGAGTGCTTCGGCGGCGTGCTCGAACCTGAAAAGCAAAGCGGCCCTGCAAAGTTCGTGCTCAAAATGATGCTCAAAGCGGCAAAGGGCGACCCGGGCTTTCGCGTAAGCAATGAAATTTTTCCCGAAAGAATCTCATATTTTGCAAAAGAAATATCCGACGCCGCCGAATAAGCGGCTTTGCCGCAGCCGTATAAAAATTAAGGAGGACAGAATTTATGGAACGTGTCTGCAAATTTCTTAAGGACGCAGAAACATATTATCTTGCTACCGTTGACGGAAACCGGCCGAGAGTTCGGCCTTTCGGCACGGCGCACATTTTTGAAGGCAGACTTTATATTCAGACCGGAAGGAAAAAAGAAGTTTCACGCCAAATTGCCGCAAACCCAAATGTGGAAATCTGCGCGTTTAAGGACGGCGAATGGCTGCGCCTTTCGGGCGAGCTTGTTGAGGACGACCGCCGCGAGGCCCGGGTTTCAATGCTTGACGCCTATCCCGAACTGAAAGCCATGTATGACCCTGACGACGGAAACACCCAGGTCTTTTATTTTAAAAACGCCACCGCGGTTTTTTCTTCCTTTACAAAGCCGCAGGAGGTTATTGAATTTTAATTTGTTTTTATGGCAAAAAGCTCTCCATTTGTGGAGAGCTTTTTTGCGTTATTTCTTGCAATAAACCGCTATTGCGCGGCTTACAAAATCCGCCGTGCCCTTGCCGCCGGCGGCGTCTATGCTTTCGGTAAAGCGCTCGTCGGCGGTGTACATCTGACCCAGCCCTTCAAGAATTTCGGGCGTGCAGTTATAAAAATTTTCGCTTATAAAGCGGCGGAGCGCTTCCACCGCAGCCTGCGCTTCGGCACATTCCGGCGCAAGGTTCTTTATTTTACCCATTTCGGCAAAGCGCTGCATAAGCGCCTTTGCCATATTCTGCTTTTCCATATCGTTTTTCCCCTCTGTTTTCTTTTCATATTCGGCAAAGGCGGCGGTGCCGCCCCACTTCTGCTTTGCCTCATTGGCAAGGCTTTCAAGCTCTGTTTTGTCAAACGCTGAAAAATCCATGGTATTCACCTCGTTATCAATAATTCTTTCTGCAAGGGAAATTAAACCGTCAATATGTTTTTTGCGCATGCGCAGCATTTCAATTTGCCGTAAAAGCGCCTCGGTTTTATCAAATTCGGGGTTTTCAAGGATTATTTTTATCTCTTTAAGCGGAAATTCCAGCTCTTTGAAAAGCAAAATACTTTGCAGCTTTGCCATTGCTTTGTCGTCATAAAGGCGGTACCCCGATGCGGTAACCCCGCTTGGCGAAAGCAGCCCGATTTCATCATAGTAATGGAGCGTGCGCACGCTTATTCCCGAAATTTTGCTTACTTCATTGACCGTTTTCATAAACCCCGACCCCTTTCTTTGCAATTACAGCATATACTATAACGTAACGTAACAGTCAAGAATTTTTTGAAAAATTTCAGCAAATTTATAAAAATAACGGTCGTGCTGCCGGCAAAAGCGCATAATTTAGGGGCGCATTGGCTATTTTACAGGCAAATTGTGTTGTATTGCCGCATAAAAAATTGTATACTAAAGCAAAAGGAGCTGATACTGTGAAAGAGTTAATAAAAAATATCGAAAAATCAAAGGTTGTTACCCTTAAGGAACAGGTTGCATATCAGGAAGGGCAGGTCGTCAGCAAGACTCTTGCCCAAAATGACGCCATTAGCGTTACGCTTTTTTCATTCGACAAAAACGAGGAAATAAGCACCCATTCCGCTTCCGGCGACGCGTTTGTCACCTGCCTTGACGGGGCTTGCGTAATCACTGTGGACGGCATTCCCTATGAGCTTCACCGGGAAGAATCCATTGTAATGCCTGCCGGCCACCCCCACGCCGTTTTTGCAAAAGAGCGCTTTAAAATGCTTCTTGTGGTGGTAAAATAATTTTTGACTTTTGAAAAGCGGCGCTTTAAAAAGCGCCGCTTTTCTTTCTTTGCCCGTTATGCTATAATATGAATATAAATAAATTTACAGGAGATTTTAAAATGTCTGATGAACTTACCTTCCGTTTTGCAGAGCGGAAAGACTCTGAACTTATTTTTGATTTTATAATGGGCATTGCCAAATATGAAAAAATGGAGGACGAAGTGGTCAACACCCCGGAGCTTATTGAAAAATGGCTTTTTGACGAGCACCGCGCCGAAGTAATATTTGCCGTGCTTGACGGGCGCGAGGTTGGTTTTGAGCTGTTTTTCTACAACTATTCCACCTTTGTGGGAAGGCCCGGAATTCATCTTGAGGATTTGTTCGTGCTTCCGGAATTCCGCGGACGCGGCTTTGGCAAGGCGCTTTTTAAAAAGCTTGCGAATGTCGCCGTGGAACGCGACTGCGGGCGTCTTGAATGGGTCTGCCTTAACTGGAACCGCCCGAGCATTGATTTTTATCTTTCCATGGGCGCCCGCCCCATGGACGAATGGACCACATACCGTCTTGCGGGCGAAAGCCTTGCCAAAGCGGCGGAATGACAAACAAATCGCCGTAAAAGAGGCGTAAACGGTTTTATGAACCGCGCCGAACATAGGTAATTATGATTTTCCGGAGGTTACATATATGATCAGAGATTTCGTTCCCGAAGATTTTGACAGAGTGTTTGAGATTATTGAAGAAAGCTTTCCGCGGGATGAGCACGGAACCTATGAGGAGCACAAAAAGCTGCTTTCTGACCCCGCCTATAAAATCTATATACTTGCCGATGACGAAAGCCGCGCCATAAAAGGATTTATGTCCATATGGGATCTTGAAAAGGCGGCGCATATTGACCACTTTGCCATGGCGCCGGAATTCCGCAACGGCGGAAACGGCGGAAAAATGCTTCAGGACATGCTAAAGCACCTTGATAAAATGATTACGCTTGAAGCGGAACCGCCGGAAAACGAAATGGCAGTCCGCCGCATCGGATTTTATAAGCGCAACGGCTTTTTTTTGAACGAGTACCCCTATCTTCAGCCCGCCATTTCAAAAGGCGGGAACGAAGTTCCCCTTCTTATTATGACTTATGGCAGGAACATAACGAAAGAGGAATTTGAAGCGCTTCGCGAGGTTCTGTACCGCATTGTGTACAAACGCAAGCCGAAAGAAATTGCGGATATAATCGGCCGCACCGAAAAGCCATGATTCTTGCGGCAGCGGTGGACGACCGCATGGGGCTTGCGTTCAATCACCGGCGGCAAAGCCGCGACGGGGTTTTGCGCCGCGCCCTTATTAAAGAGGCGGCGGGGGCGCCCATTTGGATGAGCGCCTATTCCCTGCGCCAGTTTAAGGACGACGAGGCCGAGGGCGCCGACCTTCGCGCCTGCGACAATTTTCTTTTTGCGGCGGCAGAGGGTGAATTTTGTTTTACCGAAACCGTTCCCCCTTCGGCAGCAGCCGAAAGAGCGGAAAAAATTGTTCTCTTTCGCTGGAACAGAAGCTACCCCGCCGACATATACTTTGATATCGACCTTTCCTGCGGCTGGGTTCTTGCCGAAAGCGAAGACCTTGCCGGAAATTCTCATGAAAAAATAACAAAGGAGGTGTACCTTCGTGAGTAAGCGCACAGCAATATTCGCAACGGTACTTGTTCTTTGCGTTCTGATTGCCGGATTTTTGTTTTATCCCTATATTTTAAAATCGCTTCCGGAACCGCCGCCGGATTATGAATACACCGGCGGCATTGAGGAAATTGAGGAAGTTGAAGAAGAAACCTTTGTTTTTGATTATTCCGAAATTCCAAAATACAGCGGCGAGCCGTATATTGAGGTCAACGGCAACAAACCGACCTTTACCGATGAGGAAATTACCGTTTCGGCATTTGAGGAATACAGCGACCTTGACTCCCTTGGGCGCTGCGGAGCAGCCTTCGCCAACGTATGCCCCGAAATTATGCCCACCGATGAGCGCGGCTCCATAAGCAGCGTAAAGCCCAGCGGCTGGCAAAGCGCTCTTTATGATTTCGTGGACGGGCGTTCTCTTTATAACCGCTGTCATCTTATCGGCTATCAGCTTTCCGGCGAAAACGCCAACAGCCTAAACCTTATAACGGGCACGCGCTATATGAACGTTATGGGTATGCTGCCCTTTGAAAATCTTGTGGCTGACTATGTTAAAGAAACGGGCAACCATGTTCTCTATCGGGTTACGCCCGTATTTGAGGGCGACGAGCTTGTGGCAAGGGGCGTTTGGATGGAGGCCTATTCCGTTGAGGACGAAGGCGACGGCGTCTATTTCAACGTTTTTTGTTACAATGTACAGCCCGGAGTCATCATTGACTATTCCACAGGCGAAAGCCGCGAAGACCCCGAGCCTGACGGCGTTGTCATGCGTTATATACTCAATACCAACACACGAAAATTCCACCGCCTTGACTGTTCCGGCGCGGCGGAGATAAAAGAAAGCGCAAAACAGAATTACCGCGGAACAAGAGAGAACATAATCGCTCAGGGCTATGCCCCATGCGGAATGTGCAATCCATAAATTATGGCAAAAAATAAAAAAAGCCCGGCGTTCAAAAAGAACGCCGGACTTTTTTTTGCGGGCAAAGCGCAGTAAAACGGACACAAATTTTGCAGATATTCTGAAAAACGGCTTTATTATGCGGAAAAGCGGCAATATATAAATCGCCGCTTTTCCTATATTATATAATGCGAATTATAATATTTTAAAGTTTATTTTGTCGGGTTTTGTTTATTCAAGGTTCTTTTTAAGGGTTTCAAGCTCTGCCGAAAGCTCTTTTGGCAGCTTGTCGCCGAATTTTTTATAGAACTCCGTTATGTCTTCGGCTTCCTTCTGCCAAAGCTTCTTGTCAACGGAAAGCAGGCTTGCTACGGTTTCTTCGGAAAGGTCAAGACCCTCGCGTTCAATGTCGCAGGGGCGCGGTTCAAAGCCGATGGGGGTTTCCACCGCCTCGGCAGTGCCGTCGCAGCGACCCAGAATCCACATAAGCACGCGCATGTTGTCGCCATAGCCGGGCCAGATAAATTTTCCGTTGTCGTCGGTGCGGAACCAGTTTACGTTGAAAATCTTCGGTGCCTTGTCGCCGAGCTTTTCGCCCATTTCAAGCCAATGAGCAAAATAGTCGCCCATGTGATAGCCGCAGAAGGGCAGCATTGCCATGGGGTCGCGGCGCACAACTCCCACAGCGCCGGCGGCAGCTGCGGTTGTTTCGGAAGCCATGGTGGAACCGACGAACACGCCGTGCTGCCAGCTGCGGGATTGATATACCAGCGGAGCGGTTTTCGCCCGGCGCCCGCCGAAAATCATTGCGGAAATGGGCACGCCCTCCGGGTCGTCAAATTTCGGGCTTACGCAGGGGCAGTTTTTCGCCGGAGCGGTAAAACGGCTGTTGGGGTGGGCGGCTTTTTCCGTGGCTGTGGAGGCGTGCCAGGGGTTGCCCTTCCAGTCGACGGCGTTTTCCGGCGGGTTGCCGTCAAGACCCTCCCACCAAACGGTGTTGTCGTCAAGATTGTGGGCCACGTTGGTAAAAATAGTGTCGCGCTTGGTTGCGGCAAGGGCGTTGGGATTTGATTTTTCGTTTGTTCCGGGTGCTACGCCGAAAAAGCCGTTTTCGGGGTTGACCGCCCAAAGGCGGCCGTCTTTTCCTATGCGAAGCCAGGCGATGTCGTCGCCCACGCACCAGACCTTATACCCCTGCTTGCGGTAAAATTCCGGCGGAATCAGCATGGCAAGGTTGGTTTTGCCGCAGGCGGAGGGAAATGCCGCCGTTACGTATTTGATTTCTCCATTGGGGTTCTCAATGCCGAGGATGAGCATATGCTCCGCCATCCAGCCCTCCTGCCAGCCCTGCCACGAGGCTATGCGCAGAGCGAAGCACTTTTTGCCCTGAAGCACGTTGCCGCCGTAATTGGAATTAAGCGACCATATGGTGTTGTCTTCCGGGAACTGGACGATATAGCGGTTTTCTTCATCCACGTCAAGCGAGCAATGCAGACCCTTTACGAAATCTTCGGAACTTCCGAGCTGGTCAAGTGCAACCTGACCCATGCGGGTCATAATGTTCATGTTGAGCACTACATAAATGCTGTCGGTAAGCTCCACGCCGACCTTTGCGAAGGGCGAGCCCACCTGACCCATAATATAGGGCACTACATACATGGTGCGCCCCTTCATTCCTCCCCTTGCAAGAGGGCGCAGGCGGGCATACATCTCGTCCTTTTCAACCCAATTGTTGGTGGGGCCTGCCATCTCTTTTTTCGTGGTGCAGATAAAAGTGCGCGCTTCTACTCTTGCCACGTCGTTGGGCTTTGTGCGGTGAAGAAGGCACCCGGGAAGCTTTTCTTCATTAAGGCGTTCCATAAGGCCGGTGGCAACTGCCTCCTCCTTAAGAGCCTCTATCTGCTTTTCGCCCTCCGTGACCCAGACTATTTTATCGGGCGTTGTAAGCGCCGCCATTTTGTCAATCCATGAAAGCAAGGCTTTGTTTTCTGTCATATGTAATCCCCTTTCGGTTGTTATTCATGTGCTTATTTTGAGCATGCTCACAAAAAAAGGTGATGCTCATGCAGGTTTATAATTATATGCTGTCTGTGCTTAACCGATGCGCCGAAAAGCGCGCTTAAAATTCCTCGTCAATGGGCATGGTGGGCATGGCGTTGAGGGAAAGATCTGCAAAGTGCCCGGCAAGCGCCTCATAATACGCCTGGGAACCTATCATTGCGCCGTTGTCGCCGCAAAGCTCAAGCGGAGGAACAAAAAGCCGCAGGCGGCGGCGCTTGCATTCCCTGTCAAGCAGCGCCCGCAAACCCGAATTTGCAGAAACGCCGCCGGCAGCCGCTATGGTTTTATAGCCGCCCTCTTCGGCGGCAAGCATAAGCCTGTCGACCAGCGCGTGGCAGATTACGTTTTGATAAGAGGCGCAAAGATCCGGAATATTTATTTCTTCGCCGCGCTGTTCGGCATTGTGAAGAATGTTCACAACGGCGGTTTTAAGCCCGGAAAAGCTCATATCAAGCGGCGCGCCCTCTACGCGGGGCTTTGGCAGGCTGAACGCCTTGGGATTTCCCTGCTGCGCCATTTTATCAAGCGAAACGCCGCCGGGATAAGGAAGACCCATGGCCCGCGCCGCCTTGTCAAAGGCTTCGCCCGCGGCGTCATCACGGGTTTTCCCGAGAATTTTGAATTTCGTGTAGTCGGCAACTTCCACAATATGGCTGTGACCGCCGGAAACCACAAGGCATAAAAAAGGCGGTTCAAGGTCGGGGTGCGCAAGATAGTTCGCCGCAATGTGCCCGCGCAGATGGTGCACGGGAATAAGCGGTTTGCCCGTAGCAAGAGAAAGCCCTTTCGCAAAGTTTACGCCCACAAGCAGCGCCCCGATAAGCCCCGGAGCGGTTGTAACGGCAATGCCGTCAACGCCGTCAAGGCCCATCTGTGCATCGGCAAGAGCCTTTTCCACAACGCCTACAATATTTTCCGTGTGCCGCCTGGAGGCGATTTCGGGCACGACGCCGCCGTAAAGCCCATGCTCCGCCACCTGGGTATTTATTACGGATGAAATGATTTTTCTTCCGTCCTCAATAACCGCTGCCGCGGTTTCATCACAGGAGGATTCTATTGAAAGGATTTTCAAAACGCTACCCCGCCTTATTCAGTAATTGCAAGTTCTATTATAACGCAGAGCAGAATTTTTTACAACAGTATTTTAAAAGATTTTTGCAATTTTATTTTTCGTTTCTTGCAGAAATTGCTTCTGCGGAAATCTGACCCGCCAATTTGAAAAGAGCTTTTGCCATAATTTTTTCCGGCGGCATATTGGCTTTTCTGCCCACCTGCTCATAAAAGAGCGCCGCGGCGTCATCCACGGATATGCGGTATTCCTTCATTTTTATATTCTCCTTTTCGGTTTTTGTTCGGATATATTTATTCGCCAAAGCGCGCGAAATTATCCGCGGCAATTTTTGTGAATACTTTGCTTGCAGTAAATGCAGGAATTTGTTTTTAAATATGCAAAAGCAAAAAAAATCTTTTTTGTCTTTGCCCCGCCTTTAAAGTTTTTTCAAATTCCGCGCAATTTTTGCAAAAAGCCGAAAGGTCATCACAAATTTACGTCCATGGGTGTTACGATATTATTGCGGTTGAAAAAGCGAAGCCAAATTTACCGCAGGAAATACATTACGGAAAGGAGGTTTTATTATGTCCGAAGAGAAAATAAAAATTCCCTCACAAAGGTTGGGAACATTCATTCCCCACAAAACCCGTCTTATTCTGAACTGCCTTTCAGACGAGCAGTACGGAAGAATTCTTCGCCAGCTTGACGATTATGCATTTAAAGGTATCACTCCTGAATTTGACAACCCTATGGAAGAAGGAATGTTCGGTTTTCTTAAACAGTACGACGACTATGATGAAGCACATTACAGAGAAATCGTAGAAAAGCGCCGCATCGCCGGAAAAAAGGGCGCGGAATCCAGATGGAACAAAGCCGCGGAGTAAGCCGAACAAATGGCAAATGCCATAATTAAGAATAGCAAAATGCCCATATATAGAAATAGAAAAAGAAATAGAGAAAGAAATAGAAATAGAAATAGAAGTGAAGGAATAATTAAGGAAGCAGCACCGCATTTTTTG
>SFFD01000009.1 GCA_004556975.1 Oscillospiraceae bacterium
TTCAAATGCCGCATTGGTGAAGGTCGCAACATACTTGCCCTCGCCCTTTGCTTCGCAGGCGGCCGCTTTAACTACGCTGTAAACAGTATTTACGGTTTCGGTAACTGTTTCGGATTCGTGTTCGGAACATGTGCGGGTTGCGGTGCAGGTTTTGTTATCGCTGCTCCATTCATAGTCTATACTCCAATCGTGATATACCTGCCAATCTATGTTGATGTCGGGCATAACATCTCTTATGTGAGCAGTCTGAACCGCGCTGAAGTTTGCGCCTACTCCGTTATCGGTAAGTATTCTGTGCCCTCCGTTGGGAGCATCCGTTCCCATTACGGTAAATTTGACGTTGCCTCCGGTAAGAGTGGTTGTTCCCTCTGCCGAAGAGGTTATGGTGTATTTATTTGTGGAAATAAAGTTATACTGACCGCCGGAAGCTTTAACAAGGGTTACGCCTTCAGGAAGCTCATATGCAACCTGGTGCCCTGTCATAAATCCGGGGTTATATATGCCGGAAAATTTTGCAACCGGCTGATAAAGTCCCTTAAAAACAATACTTACATTGTCGCCGACATATGCCGTGCTTCCGCCGCGCGTATCGTTTGTTACGGTATATGTTACCTTGGCGGCTCTTACCACCTGATAGGCGGTTTTGCCGTTTGCTGTAAACTTAAGAATGTTATTGCCTTCTATAAGACCTGCTGCGGTGAAGCTTCCGTCTTCGTTTTTGGAAACATCCTTCCAGCTCATTCCTTTATCTGTGGAAAGCTGAACTTCAGGCACCGCGCCGTCAAGAGATGCGGTAAAGTCAAAGGCTGCTGTATCTTCAAGGGTGTACACTGTGTCATATTCGGTATCCCATGTGTTTTCCATGCCCGCAGCTTTCAAAGAAAGCTCGCCTGCGTCCTCGCCGACTCTGATGATAACAAGGCTTGTACGTTTGGGGTCGGTTGCGCCATAGGTTCCCGTAAAGGTAGTTCCGTTTACAATATCAATAGCGTCATAGCTTACTTCAAGAACAGTTATACCTGCTGAAACGCCTTCAATATCCATCCAGTTGCTCTGCTCACCGATACCTGCGTTGCCGGTGCAGCGGTTGGTTGCAGGAGTCATCTTGATATGCTCGCCGCCGGAAATTACGGTGTAATTGAAGTCAGGCTCAATCATGATATTTCCCGTGATGGTGTTTACAATCTGCCACGCTCCGCGGTATGCACGAAGGCGGAAGGTTTCTCCTACTCCGAGAGAAAGCTCATTTTTACCGTTTACATTGAGCATAGTGCTGCTTTCAACATATGCCGCAAGGGAAGCGTTATCCATTTTGTTATCCGTGCTCTTAGGATTTTCATCTGTGCCGAAGGTTACGGTAACGCTTGGTGTTTTTGAATCAAGGTAGCCTGCTTTGGTGGTCTTTCCTGCCATAGAAACCCGATAGGTCAAGTTGCTTCCAACGGCGGAAAGTGTATAAGTTGTCGTTCCGTCACCGTTATCATTGTTGCTTGCGGCAGGAAGCTCTTCAACATTAAAGTTTTTCAGCTGATTAAAAAATCTTACGTCGGCCTGGCTTGGCGCTGTTACGGAATATTCAACAAGATTGCTGAGATTAAAGGTTTTGTTTTGAGTGACGGTCAGGCTCGCTTCAAAAATATTATTTATTGAAAGTGCAACTCCGTAAGTTTTTGAAAGTTCTTCGTTAAGCGTAACTTTCCAGTTATAAAGAAGTGCGTTTCCGTGAGCATAAAGCAAAGTAGGAGTTACAACTTTTGCACTGCTGTTTATATACTGCGCGCCGGTAACAACATCCTTCATTTTTCCGGGCATAATTTCAATGGAATAATCACCGACGGCGGTTACGTTTTTATCGGTAGTGTAATAGTTGACTCTTACAAGGGTCATTTTCTGCTCGGTGCTTATCGGTTTACCGTCTGAACCGATTTCAGCGCTCACCGGGGCTTCGAATGTCATACCGCCAAGGTTCGCGCTATCTGCTGTATCCACAGCACGATAGGAATAC
This sequence comes from Oscillospiraceae bacterium, assembly GCA_004556975.1. Classification (GTDB taxonomy): domain Bacteria; phylum Bacillota; class Clostridia; order Oscillospirales; family Ruminococcaceae; genus UMGS1668. Next base: position 2,006 of record SFFD01000009.1, read on the forward strand.
ATTCCGGCGGGTACGGTCACTTCATAAACATGATATTTTCCGCTTTCGTCTGTTCCTTTGTCCGTTACTTTATTTTCCGCAAGGGCCGTTTCGGCGTTTTCATCGCCATAGAATGTAACGTTGACTGTTGCGGGAGCAACTTTTACGGTAATTACATATTCATCTTCTCCGATTTCCGGAAAAACGTATCCGCAGTAGGTGCATTTTCCCTCTTCGCCTTTGGTGCAGGGCTCGTTTGCGAAGCTTACGGTATAATCGCACTTTGCGCATTTTACGGTTTTATCGTGGGTGCCATCGTTTTTCGGGACATAGGTTGTATGCTCCTCATCTCCGGCGCATGCTTCCTCTGTGGTGCTTATAACCTCGCTGCATTTTTTGCAGGTAACGGTTACGGTGTGGTTGCCGTCGCCCTTTGCGGTATAGGTTGTTTCGGTTTCGGTGCCGACATGGTCGCAAGACGCGGGAGAAACAGTGACAACTATTTCTTTTACTGCGCTTTCGGGAATTTTTTCTCCTGTTGCCAATCCGCCCTTAGCAATTCTGGCAACAAATTTTGCTTCGGTTTTTGCAGAAATATCCTCTTTGGCTGTAAATGTGATGTTCGCCAAGCTTTCTCCGACATCAACGGACACGCCATCGGGGTCTAGGCTTATAAGTCCTATTTGAAGATAGTTTCCTATGCTATCCGTCTTAACATCTTTGTTTACTGTTACTCCGGACTTTTTTGAAGTAACAGCCCATGTAAACAGTTCTGTATCAAAATACAGTCTCGCTTCAAGCCCTGTAAGATTGCTGTAGGCTTCATCAACCGTTACATCAATTGCAACGGTTTCTCCTGCTTCTATTTCTGTGGCAGATGCTGAAGGTATAGCATTTATTGCAAATGCAGAAATTCCGGTGCTGCACACCATAAGAACTGCAAGCAACAATGAAATTAGCTTTTTCATTTTTTGTAAACCCCCCTTATTTCTTATCGGCAGAAAATTTACTTATAGTACCATTATAGAACCATATCATCTCAAGAACATCATCCATGTCAACAGCGCCATCGCCATTTACATCTGCTGCTTTCTTCTGACTTTCGGTAAGGCTCTTTGTTATTCCATTATAATACCATATCATCTCAAGAACATCATCCATATCAACGACCCCGTCACCGTTAATATCGCCGTAGACTATCGTCGGTTCAGGCTCTCCGGAAACCTCTACCGCTGCATAGGCAGGAGCGGAAACAATAGATTCCGTATTTTCTTTTCCGTATTCTCCGTCAGCCCAAATATGCCATGTACCTGACGACGGGAAGGTTATATTTGCAAAGCCTTCATCATCGGTAACAACGCTTTTACAGTTGTCGGCATAAAGTTCCTTCGCATAATAAACTGTTTTTCCGGGTGCAGCAATATAAGTTGTGCTGTAACTTGCGTTCCAGTCCGTACTTGCGCTGGTATATTTTATTTTGGCGGCTTCGCCGGCCTTTGCCGTAAAATTATGGCAGACAGCGCCTTGTGAATCCACAAAATAATGATAACCCGCCGTGGAATCCGACCAAAAGCTCCAATCGGAATACATACTTACGTCTATAAAATCTCCGTCGTTAAGAATTATTGAATCCGAAGTTGCTCCCAGCCCTGCGCTTGCAAGGGGATACTTTCCGTTTACATAGTATGTCAGATTTTCATCATGACCCCAAAAGCCGTTTTTTAAATATGTGCTTCCTATGGAACCTTCAACAAACAGTTCCTTTGCCGTACCGGAATAATAGTTATCCAGCACATAAAAATAAAGCAGCAAAAGAGTTATTTCATATTTGCCGTCATGATTTTTATAATAAAGATCTCCGTAACCGTATTTATCAAGGTCCACGGATGAAAGCTTGCTAAGGTCAACGGGAACATAGGCCATAATTTTTCCGCTTATATTTCCGTCGCTTACAACATATTTGTCATCGTCGCTGATAGAAATATAAACTAATCCGCTTTTCTCGTTAAAAACGCGCTCCTCTGCAAGCACCGTTACCGGCAACACGCTAAAGGTTATAATTGCTGCAAGAACGAATGCCAGTAATTTTTTCATTGCTCCTCCCTCTTTCTTCTATAATTGCAAACGCACAATAAAAAATGCTTTGCTCAAATAAATCCGTCGGAATTTACTTAAGCAAAGCATTTTAAGGCTTATACGCCAAAATATTATAATACATGCTCAACAATAAGTCTCCTGGCTATGCATCAACGCAAGCCTTCGCCTTCTCACAGCTTTTGCTGCAATGGCATAAATGAAGGTGTGCTCCGCAATACAGTTGCCTCTTTGAATAAATCAAAGAGCCAGTGCGCTCGCCCAAAAAGGGCTCTCTTATGCGCGTTCCTCTGGATTATAGATTAAGTATTTTTTTATGTACATTCGTACAATGCCTATTGTACTTCATTCTTTCTTTTTTTTCAAGTGCTTTTAAACAATAATTTTATTTTACGGCTTTTAGTATTAAAAGGCACACAAAAAAGGCAAGCCGTTCGGCTTGCCTTTTTTATTCGATTTGAAATCGAAATTATTCGTTGATTTCGATAACAACACCGGAACCGACGGTTCTGCCGCCTTCACGGATAGCGAAGCGGAGACCTTTTTCGATTGCGATAGGCTCGATAAGTTCAACATCCATCTCGACGTTATCGCCGGGCATGCACATTTCAGTGCCTTCGGGAAGGGTGATAACACCGGTAACGTCAGTAGTTCTGAAGAAGAACTGAGGACGATAGTTGTTGAAGAAAGGAGTATGACGGCCACCTTCGTCTTTCTTGAGGACGTAAACCTGTCCGCGGAAAGCTTTATGAGGATGAATCGTGCCGGGTTTAGCAAGAACCTGTCCACGTTTTACTTCGGTTCTCTGGATGGAACGGAGAAGAGCACCGATGTTGTCGCCGGCCTCGCCATAGTCGAGGATCTTGTGGAACATCTCTACACCGGTAACAACAGTCTTCTTCTTTTCTTCGCTAAGACCAACGATTTCAACTTCATCGCCGGTTTTAACCTGTCCACGCTCTACACGGCCGGTAACAACGGTACCACGACCGGTGATGGTGAAGATGTCTTCGATAGGCATAAGGAAAGGAAGGTCAGCCTTACGCTCAGGAGTAGGAATATAGGAGTCAACAGCATCAAGAAGAGCCTGGATGGGTTTGTAGCACTCTGCATCAGGATCGTTGCTGGTGTCTTCAAGGCAAGCAAGAGCGGAACCTGCGATAACGGGAGTATCATCGCCGGGATAGCCATACTCGGTAAGAAGTTCACGAACTTCCATCTCTACAAGCTCGAGCATTTCGGTATCGCCGTTGAGCTGGTCAACTTTGTTAAGGAATACTACGATGTAGGGAACACCAACCTGACGGGAAAGAAGGATGTGCTCACGGGTCTGAGGCATAGGGCCATCAGCAGCGGAAACTACGAGGATGGTACCATCCATCTGTGCAGCACCGGTGATCATGTTCTTGATATAGTCGGCGTGTCCGGGGCAGTCAACATGAGCATAGTGACGGTTTGCAGTCTCATACTCAACGTGTGCGGTGTTAATCGTGATACCACGAGCTTTTTCTTCAGGGGCTTTGTCGATTGCGTCATATGCCTCGTACTGTGCCCAACCTTTAAGGCTGAGGTACTTGGTGATGGCAGCAGTCAGAGTGGTTTTACCATGGTCGATATGGCCGATGGTGCCGATATTAACATGGGGTTTGGTTCTCTCAAAATGTTGTTTTGCCATTTAAGATTGTCCTCCTTACAGTTAAATTCTTTCTTTTTTATTTTTGGATTATTTACTTACTATTTTATACTAAAACAAAAATTTTTCAAGCCGAAAAGCGGCATTATTTTTGCTTTTGACAAAATATTTTTCCATTACTTATCTATTTTTAATAATCTCTTCAGCAATGGACTTCGGAACTTCAACATAATGGCTGGGTTCCATAACATACTGTCCGCGTCCTTGGGTTTTGGAACGAAGGTCGCTTGCATAACCGAACATTTCGGAAAGCGGAACATATGCTTTGATTTCTTTTGCGCCGTAGTTATCATCCATACCGCGGATCTGGCCACGTCTGGAAGAAAGGTCACCCATAACATCGCCCATGTATTCCTCGGGGAATGTTACGGTTACGTTCATGATCGGCTCAAGCAGAACGGGATCTGCTTTTTTCATAGCTTCCTTGAATGCCATAGAACCGGCAATGGTAAATGCCATTTCGGAAGAGTCGACCTCGTGGTAAGAACCGTCGTAAAGAGTAACCTTTACGTCAACAACGGGATAACCCGCGAGGACACCGGCATTAAGAGCACCCTGGATACCTTTGTTAACAGGCTCAATGTACTCTTTCGGGATTGCGCCGCCAACAACTGCGTTGATGAACTCGTAGCCCTTGCCGCTTTCGTTCGGTTCGACCTTAATTTTAACATGACCGTACTGACCTTTACCGCCGGACTGACGGGCATATTTGGTTTCCTGGTCAACAGCCTTTCTGATAGTCTCTTTATAAGCAACCTGAGGTTTACCGACGTTTGCTTCTACCTTAAATTCACGAAGAAGACGGTCAACAATGATTTCAAGGTGAAGCTCACCCATACCAGCGATGATGGTCTGTCCGGTTTCTTTATCGGTATAAGCTTTGAAGGTAGGATCTTCTTCAGCAAGCTTTGCAAGAGCAATAGCCATTTTTTCCTGACCTGCCTTGGTCTTCGGTTCGATTGCAAGGTCGATAACAGGCTCCGGGAACTCCATTTTTTCAAGCTCGATAGGAGCTTTGGGGTCGCAAAGGGTATCGCCGGTGGTAGTGTACTTAAGACCTACCGCCGCTGCGATATCGCCGCAGTAGCAGATATCAAGATCTTTTCTGTGGTTTGCGTGCATCTGAAGGATGCGGCCCATTCTTTCGTTCTTATCCTTGGTGGAGTTGAGAACGGTGGAACCGGCTTCAACAATACCGGAATAAACTCTGAAGAAGCAGAGTTTTCCGACGAACGGGTCGGCAGCAATCTTGAATGCAAGCGCTGCAAGAGGCTCGTCATCACCGGGCTTGCGTTCGACTTCTTCTCCGGTGTGGAAATCAACGCCTCTTACAGGCGGGATGTCAAGAGGAGAAGGCATATAGTCAACAATAGCGTCAAGCAGCTTTTGAACGCCTTTGTTGCGGTAAGAAGTGCCGCAGCATACGGGAACGAAATCGTTGTCGATGGTGCCTTTTCTGATGGCGGCTTTGAGTTCGCCAATGGTGAGCTCTTCGCCGTCAAGGTATTTCATCATAAGCTCTTCGTCAACTTCCGCAGCGGTTTCAACAAGCTTTTCGCGATATTCTTCGCAAAGATCCTTCATATTGTCCGGAACGTCAGTAACTTCAATGTTCGTGCCAAGATCGTCAAGATAATAATAAGCTTTCATTTCAAGAAGGTCAACAAGACCTTTGAAATCGGATTCAGCTCCGATAGGAAGCTGAATTACCAGCGGAACAGCTTTAAGTCTGGTCTTGATCATATCTACGACATGGAAGAAGTTCGCACCCATGATATCCATCTTGTTGACGTAAATCATGCGCGGTACTTTATATTTGTTTGCCTGACGCCATACGGTTTCAGACTGGGGTTCTACGCCGCCTTTTGCGCAGAGAACGGTTACAGAACCGTCAAGCACGCGGAGAGATCTTTCAACCTCAACAGTAAAGTCTACGTGTCCGGGAGTATCGATGATGTTGATACGGTGGCCGTTCCAATATGCGGTGGTTGCGGCGGAGGTGATGGTAATACCTCTTTCCTGCTCCTGAACCATCCAGTCCATGGTGGCGCTGCCATCGTGAGTTTCACCGATTTTGTAGTTAACACCGGTATAGTAAAGTATGCGTTCGGTTGTGGTAGTCTTTCCTGCGTCGATGTGAGCCATGATACCGATATTTCGGGTCATCTCAAGTGAAACATCTCTTGCCATAAAAACTCCTTAATAAATGCAAAAATAAATAACAAACAGATTAAAAAGAATTACCATCTGAAGTGTGCAAATGCCTTGTTGGCGTCGGCCATTCTGTGGGTTTCTTCCTTCTTCTTAACAGCACCGCCGGTGCCGTTCATTGCGTCCATAATTTCGCCTGCAAGACGCTCCTTCATGGTGCGCTCGTTACGAGTTCTGGAGAAGTTGGTGAGCCAGCGGAGACCAAGGGTCTCACGGCGCTCAGGTCTGACCTCAAGCGGTACCTGGTAGTTTGCACCACCGACACGGCGGGTCTTACATTCGAGAACGGGCATGATGTTTTCGAGAGCTTCCTCAAAAGCTTCAAGTCCGTTTTTGCCGGTTTTCTCGGTTACGATGTCAAATGCACCGTAAACGATTTTCTGTGCAACACCTTTCTTACCGTCAAGCATGATGTTGTTGATAAGACGGGTTACCATTTTGGAATTATAAATAGGATCCGGCAATACGTCACGTTTTGCAATATTTCCTCTTCTTGGCACTTTTCTTCCCTCCTTCATAAATAATAATGAATTCACAGGTACTCGAAAGCGACAAACCTCCGTTGTGCCCAAAAGGGGATGAATAATTATATCATCGCACCGTTATGGGCGCTTATTCACTAATTTTTCAAATTAGGAAACCGGAAATTTGCTCTTACTTCTTTGCACCAGCCTTAGGACGTTTCGCACCGTATTTGGAACGGGCCTGCATCCTTTTTGCGACGCCCTGAGCGTCAAGAGTTCCGCGGATAATGTGGTAACGAACACCAGGAAGGTCTTTTACACGGCCGCCTCTGATAAGAACGACGCTGTGCTCCTGAAGGTTGTGGCCGATACCGGGAATGTAAGAAGTAACTTCCATTCCGTTGCTGAGACGTACTCTGGCGATTTTACGAAGAGCAGAGTTCGGCTTCTTCGGGGTAGCGGTACGAATAGCGGTGCAAACGCCGCGTTTTTGCGGGCTGTGCTGGTCAATGGCGACCTTCTTCTTGGAGTTCCAACCTTTCAGCAGAGCCGGAGCGGTGGATTTAACTTCAAGATCATGTCTTCCGTTGTGTACGAGCTGGTTAAAAGTAGGCATAGGTTTCCTCCTTTCTTCAGTTTTTACCGTTTGGGCATGGTTGTCCCCAAAGCAGGAACTACCAATTTCAAATTATAACATTGTTCTGACCCTATGTCAACAAAATTTTATGTAGGTATTTCACAAAAATAAGGCTTTATATTCGTACAAAATGCCCAAAGCAAAAACTTTTTATTCATGTCATAGCTATATTAACAGCTAAAAGCCTTTTTCGTCTGCATAACACATTCAAAAAGCAAGCTTCCTCTGTATCGGGAAGCTTGCTTTTGTATTGATTATTCTTTAGATGCAGATGCTTCTTCCATTGCGTGCTCATACTCGTTGCCGTCATCAAAGGGCTTGATTTCGGGCATGGTTGCGGAATATGTTGCGTTGTTATAGCACTCCATACCGGTACCTGCGGGAACAAGCTTACCGATGATAACATTCTCTTTAAGGCCGAGAAGTCTGTCGGTTTTGCCCTTGATTGCCGCTTCGGTAAGAACACGGGTGGTCTCCTGGAAGGATGCGGCAGACATAAAGCTTTCGGTTGCAAGGGACGCTTTGGTAATACCGAGAAGCATCGGGATATAGGTTGCTTCGCGCAGACCGGTTTCTCCCTCTGCAATACGTCTTCTGATTTCTCTGTTTTCCGCGAACAGCTCGCCCTTTTCGACGGTCATGCCGGAAAGCAGATGCGTGTCGCCCTGGTCGTCAACCTTTACTTTCTTCATCATCTGGCGGACAATAACTTCAATATGTTTATCGTTGATATCAACACCCTGAAGGCGGTAAACCTTCTGAACCTCGGCAATAAGGTAATCCTGAACGGCAAGAGCGCCGTTGATGTCAAGATATTTATGCGGGTTAACCGAGCCTTCGGTAAGAAGAGAACCGGCCTTGACATGGTCGCCCTCTTTTACGCAGGGGTGGCTGCCGTAAGTGATGAGATATTTGCGTTCTTCGCCGGTTTCCTTGTTGTAAACAACAATATGGCGGTTCTTTTTGATTTCCTCGATGCGAACATCGCCTTCAATTTCGGAAATGATGGCTTCACGCTTAGGATTTCTTGCTTCAAAGAGTTCTTCAACACGGGGAAGACCCTGTGTGATATCTTCAGCAGACGCGATACCACCGGTGTGGAAGGTACGCATGGTAAGCTGAGTACCGGGTTCGCCGATGGACTGTGCGGCTATTACACCGACAGCCTCGCCAACGGAAACAGGCTTGCCGTTGGCAAGGTTCATGCCGTAGCACTTGGCGCAAACGCCCTGTTTTGCCTCGCAGTTAAGGATGGAGCGAATTTTAACAGATGTTATGCCGGCTTCCTTGACGCGTTTGGCGTCGGCATCGTCCATCATCTTATCTTTGCTTACTATAACCTCGCCGGTGGTCGGGTCAAGAATATCGTCGACGGCATAGCGGCCTACAAGGCGCTCTGTCATCGGTTCGATCATTTCGCCGCCCTCTTTGATGTCACAGACAATAATGCCTTCGTGAGTACCGCAGTCCTGCTCGCGGATAATAACATCCTGAGAAACGTCAACAAGACGTCTGGTAAGATAACCGGAGTCTGCGGTACGAAGCGCGGTATCTGCCAAGCCTTTACGCGCACCGCGGCTTGAAATGAAGTATTCAAGTATGTTAAGACCTTCACGGTAGTTGGCACGAATAGGAATTTCAATTGCTTTACCGGAAGTATTGGCGATAAGTCCGCGCATACCTGCAAGCTGACGAATCTGGTTCATGGAACCACGGGCGCCGGAATCCGCCATCATGAATATCGGGTTATATTTATCAAGGTTCTCTTTAAGAGCGTCTGCGACTTTGTCTGTGGTTTCGTTCCAGGTCGCAATTACTTTCTTATAGCGTTCCTCATCGGACATAAGACCGCGGCGATACTGCTTTGTGATAATATCGACCTTTTTCTCTGCTTCCTGAAGAAGCTCATACTTCTTGGGAGGAATTACGGCGTCGCTTACGGAAACGGTTATGGCGCTCTTTGTGGAATATTTGAAGCCCTGAGCTTTAACTTTGTCAAGTACCTGAGCGGTAACGGCGGTGCCGTGCTTCTTTACGCAGCGGTCAATAATCTGACCAAGCTGCTTTTTGCCCACAAGAAAGTCGATTTCAAGGTCGAATTCGTGTTCGGGATCGGTTCTGTCAACATATCCGAGATCCTGCGGGATAGGCATATTGAATATGGTCTTGCCCACGGTGGTACGGATGATTTTGCTGCGCTTGGTTCCGTCCTCGTCGGTTTTCTCCATACGGATATATACCGGTGCGTGAAGACCGACAACACCGGAAGAATATGCCATAATGGCTTCGTTTACATCGCGGAACACCTTGCCCTCGCCTGCTTCATAGCCGGGTTTTTCAAGAGTAAGGTAATAGGAACCGAGAACCATGTCCTGGGTAGGAACGGTTACAGGCTTGCCGTCGGAAGGCTTAAGCAGGTTGTTTGCGGCAAGCATAAGGAATCTTGCCTCTGCCTGCGCTTCGGTGGAAAGCGGAACGTGAACGGCCATCTGGTCGCCGTCGAAGTCCGCGTTGTATGCGGTACAGGCAAGAGGATGCAGCTTCAGCGCTCTGCCCTCTACCAATACGGGTTCAAAAGCCTGAATACCGAGTCTGTGAAGCGTAGGAGCACGGTTGAGCATAACCGGGTGGTCTTTAATGACGATTTCAAGGGCGTCCCAAACCTCCGGGCGTGCTCTTTCCACCATTTTTCTTGCGTTTTTGATGTTGGTGGCTGCGCCGACATCAACAAGGCGCTTCATAACAAAGGGTTTGAAGAGCTCCAAAGCCATTTCTTTAGGAAGGCCGCACTGACTCATCTTGAGCTCCGGGCCTACAACGATAACTGAACGGCCGGAATAGTCAACACGCTTTCCGAGAAGGTTCTGGCGGAAGCGACCCTGCTTGCCCTTCAGCATGTCTGAAAGGGATTTAAGCGGTCTGTTGTTTGGGCCGGTAACAGGTCTGCCGCGGCGGCCGTTATCAATAAGGGCGTCCACCGCTTCCTGAAGCATACGCTTTTCGTTGCGGACAATGATGTCCGGCGCGCCGAGCTCAAGAAGTCTGGTAAGGCGGTTGTTTCTGTTGATGACCCTTCTATAAAGGTCGTTAAGGTCGGAAGTGGCGAATCTTCCGCCGTCAAGCTGTACCATCGGGCGGATATCCGGAGGAATTACCGGAATAACGTCAAGAATCATCCACTCGGGGCGGTTGCCGGAAAGGCGGAACGCTTCTGTCACTTCAAGGCGTTTCAGAAGGCGTACGCGCTTTTGACCGGAGGCATTTTCAAGCTCTTCATGAAGCTCCTGAGAGAGCTTTTCAAGGTCTATGTCTTTAAGAAGAAGCTGAATTGCTTCCGCTCCCATTCCTGCCTGAAAATCCTCGCCGTATTTTTCGCGCATCTCTCTGTATTCCTTTTCGGAAAGAAGCTGTTTGTTTTCCAGAGAGGTGTTGCCTTTATCGGTTACGATATAGCTTGCGAAATAAAGAACCTTTTCAAGAAGCCTTGGGCTCATATCAAGGATAAGACCCATTCTTGAAGGCGTTCCCTTGAAGTACCAGATGTGTGAAACAGGCGCGGCAAGCTTGATGTGACCCATACGCTCGCGTCTTACCTTTGCTCTTGTTACTTCAACTCCGCAGCGTTCGCATATTTTGCCTTTAAAACGAAGGCGTTTATATTTTCCGCAATAGCATTCCCAGTCCTTGGTCGGTCCGAAAATCCTTTCGCAGAAAAGGCCGTCGCGTTCGGGCTTAAGTGTTCTGTAGTTTATCGTTTCGGGTTTCTTTACCTCGCCGTAGGACCATTCCAGAATCTTTTCGGGCGAAGCAAGGCCGATTTTGATAGAATCAAAGGTGTTGAATTCCATTATTTGCAGCCCTCCCCATTACATTTCATCGTCGTCATCGGAACCGAAATCAAAAGACATATCGCTGAAAAGATCGGACATTTCGTCATCGTCTTCCTCGTCTGCGTCCTTAACCTGGTATCCGTCGAAATCGCCTTCATAAGCAACGCTGTCTTCATCAAAATTGATGTTCTCGTCGCCGGGAATAAGACCTGCGTCTTCATCATCAAAGTTTTGCTTAAGGTCGATTTCTTCGTTGTTTTTATCAAGCACCTTGATATCAAGACCAAGGGACTGAAGTTCTTTGATAAGCACCTTGAAGGATTCCGGAATACCTGCCGGCGGAACGTTCTGACCCTTGACAATGGATTCAAAGGTTTTTACACGGCCGACAACGTCATCGGACTTGACGGTAAGGATTTCCTGAAGAGTATAGGCCGCGCCGTAAGCTTCAAGAGCCCAAACCTCCATTTCACCGAATCTCTGTCCGCCGAACTGAGCTTTACCGCCGAGAGGCTGCTGTGTAACAAGGCTGTACGGGCCGGTGGAACGGGCATGAATTTTATCGTCAACAAGGTGGTGCAGTTTAAGGTAGTACATGTAACCTACCGTTACAGGGTTGTCAAACAGCTCGCCCGTACGGCCGTCGCGAAGCTGAACCTTGCCGCTTTCGTCAAGACCCGCCTGAGTAAGAAGCTCGCGGATATCCGATTCATGAGCACCGTCGAAAACGGGGGTCATAACATGCCAGCCAAGCTCCGCCGCGGCTCTTCCGAGGTGAACCTCGAGCACCTGACCGATATTCATACGGGAAGGAACGCCCAGAGGGTTAAGAAGAATATCCAGCGGACGGCCGTCCGGAAGGAACGGCATATCTTCCTGCGGAAGTATTCTGGAAACAACGCCCTTGTTTCCGTGGCGTCCGGCCATCTTATCGCCGACGGAGAGTTTTCTCTTTTGCGCGATGTAGCAGCGAACGACCTGGTTTACGCCGGGAGCAAGCTCGTCGCAGTTCTCTCTGGTGAACACCTGAACGTCAACGATTATGCCGTATTCGCCGTGGGGAACGCGCAGGGAGGTATCGCGAACCTCTCTTGCCTTTTCACCGAAGATTGCGCGAAGCAGTCTTTCCTCTGCGGTAAGCTCGGTTTCGCCCTTCGGGGTAACCTTACCGACAAGGATGTCTCCGGCACGAACCTCCGCGCCGACGCGGATAATGCCGCGCTCGTCAAGCTCGCGGAGGGCATCGTCACCCACGTTAGGAATATCGCGGGTGATTTCTTCCGGACCGAGTTTAGTGTCACGGGATTCAAGCTCGTATTCCTCAATATGAACGGAAGTGAAGGTATCCTCTTTAACAAGCTTTTCATTGATAAGAACGGCGTCCTCGTAGTTATAGCCTTCCCAGGTCATAAAGCCGATGAGCATATTCTTACCAAGGGAAACCTCGCCTTCACAGGTGGCGGGGCCGTCGCAGATCACCTGACCCTTTTCAACATGCTCGCCCTTGCAGACTATGGGGCGCTGGTTTACGCAGGTTCCCTGGTTGGAACGAAGGAACTTGATGATTTTGTATTCGTCATTTTCTCCGTTGTCGTCGCGCTTGATAACAACTCTTGCGGCGTCGACCTTAACAACGGTGCCGGCGTGCTCCGCAAGCACGGTTACGCCGGAGTCGACGGCAGCTTTGTACTCCATACCGGTACCGACGAAGGGTCTTTCGGTTTTAAGCAGCGGAACCGCCTGCTTTTGCATGTTGGAGCCCATAAGAGCGCGGTTCGCGTCGTCGTTTTCAAGGAAAGGAATCATTGCGGTTGCTACGGAAACAACCATTTTAGGAGAAACGTCCATATAGTCAACCCTTGCGGCATCAACCTCAATGAATTCGTCCTTATAGCGGCACGTTACCTTAGATACCGCAAAGCGGTTGTTTTCGTCAAGGGGAGTATTTGCCTGAGCAACAATGTAATCGTCCTCGGTATCCGCGGTCATGTACTCGATTTCGTCAAGTACAACGCCGGTTTCTTTATCAACCTTGCGGAAAGGCGCTTCAATAAAGCCGTATTTGTTTATCTTTGCATAAGTAGCAAGGTAGGAAATAAGACCGATGTTCGGGCCTTCGGGGGTTTCAATCGGGCACATACGGCCATAGTGGCTGTAATGTACGTCACGAACTTCGAATCCTGCGCGGTCACGGGAAAGACCGCCGGGGCCGAGAGCGGACAGACGACGCTTATGGGTAAGCTCGGAAAGCGGGTTAGTCTGATCCATGAACTGAGAAAGCGGAGAAGAACCGAAGAACTCTTTGATGGCTGCAACAACCGGACGGATGTTTACAAGTCCTTGAGGAGTGATTGCTTCGGCGTCCTGCGCCTGAATGGTCATGCGCTCGCGGATAACTCTTTCAACTCTGGAAAAACCGATGCGGAACTGGTTCTGGAGCAGCTCGCCGACGCATCTTATGCGGCGGTTTCCAAGGTGGTCGATGTCGTCCGTGCTTCCGATACCCCAGTAAAGGTTGCACATATAGTTGATAGAGGAGAATATATCGTCAATGATGATGTGTTTTGGAATGAGTTCGTCCACGTTCTCTTTGATAAGAGAAATAAGAAGTTCTTTGTCTTCACCGGCTTTTTCGGCAATTTCGGTGATTACGGAAAAGCGTACCTTTTCATTGATAAAGAGTTTTTCAAGCTCTTCTTTGGAAAGGTCGACATAGTCTTCGGCATTTACCATATTGTTGGAAATTACCTTGATATGGTGACCGTCAATGTCAACAATAACCTCGCGCACGCCTTTTTTGTCCATAAGGGCAGCGTCCGCTCTGGTAACGGTTACGCCGGCGTCAAACATAACTTCGCCGGTAAGCGGGTCGGCAACCGGCTCCGCAAGGGTAAGACCGGCAATTCTTCTTTCGAGAGCAAGCTTTTTGTTGTATTTATAGCGGCCGACTCTGGAAATGTCGTATCTTCTTGCGTCAAAGAAAAGGTTGTTAAGGTGCTGTTCGCTTGTTTCAACCGTAGGCGGCTCGCCCGGACGAAGCTTGCGGTACACTTCAAGCAACGCTTCTTCTCTTGATTTTGTGTTGTCTTTTTCAATGGTGGCAAGAATCATGGGTTCTTCGCCGAAATAGTCGATTATCTGCTCATCAGAACCAAGACCGAGCGCTCTGATAAAGGTGGTAACCGGCAGCTTGCGGTTTTTATCGATTCTTACGCCGAAAACGTCGTTAAGATCGCTTTCATATTCAAGCCATGCGCCGCGGTTGGGTATGATAGTGCTGGCAAAAAGCTTTTTACCGGTTTTATCATAGTTCATGGCGTAATAAACGCCGGGGGAACGAACAAGCTGGGATACGATAACGCGTTCCGCACCGTTGATTACAAAGGTTCCGGAAGGGGTCATTATCGGGAAATCTCCCATAAAGATGTCCTGTTCCTTGATTTCGCCGGTTTCCTTGTTTTGCAGGCGCGCTCTTACGCGAAGAGGCGCAGCATAGGTTACGTCACGCTCTTTGCATTCCTCGATGGTATATTTGGGCTTATCCTCGATATGATAATCAATGAAGTCCAAAACAAGGTTGCCGGAATAATCCGTGATGGCCGAAACATCGCGGAAAACTTCCTGCAGTCCCTCTTCAAGGAACCACTTATAAGAGTCCTTCTGTACCTCAATGAGGTTTGGCATATCAAGCACCTCATTGATTTTGGAAAAACTCATGCGGACATTTTTGCCGAGCTGGACAGGTTTTACGTTTACCAAATAGCTCACTCCATTCATCCGTATTTACGTCGTTTTATTTTTTAGCCTAAAACACTTGCATTTTGCTTAAAAGTGTGATATAGTGTATCTAATCAAACGCACATATGTCCATTCTGATACATTCTATAAGTATAATGCAGTTGTCAAGTGGTGTCAAGTCCTTTTCGGGCTTTGACGCCGTTTTTTTATAATTTTTTTATTTACATTATATAAAATGTTGTTTTTGCGCTGTCTGTGTGAGTTTAACGGCCATGTTTTTACTAATTATTGGAATATCGCCGCGCATATATTCGCACCAAATAATTTCATTTTCAGAGCATATTTTTGAGGTCAACGGTAGTTTTAATGCAAATTTCATCCACGCTTCCTTGTGTTTCTTATGCTCTGATAAGCCTGCTTCTCTCGGAAACCACAGCCGGCGTTTTTCGGATTTTTCAGTTTGCTTTCTATAAAATCTGCCCGACCGAAGCGCCCACATTTTTTCTTTAAAATACGCCGCATAAAAATTTTTTGCCGAAAAATCTTTCCGCAAAAGCGCAAACAAATTCTGCCGCTTTTCCCTTTTCGCTTTCATCTGTACGCTTTCAAACAAGCTGCTTTCAGTAAGCTTTTTCGGCTTTGCCTGACCCGGCAAAAAATATCAAATACTCAATTTTTGCGGTATTTTTATTTTAAAAATGCGTTTGCGCCATTCATAAAAACATATTTTTATGCAAAACCCTTGCAAAGCAGCTTAATATATGTTAAAATTTTTTGTAAAACAATTTTTCCTATAAGGGGCGATATAAAATGTCAGGACATTCCAAATGGAGTACCATCAAACGAAAAAAAGAAGGCATAGACGCTGCCCGCGGCAAGATCTTCACCAAAATCGGCCGTGAAATCACCGTAGCAGTCCGTGAAGGAGGCCCTGACCCCAACAACAACAGCAAGCTGCAGGCTCTTATCCTTAAAGCGAAAGCAAACAATGTGCCCAACGACAATATAGACAGAACCATCAAAAAAGCCGCCGGCATGGGCGACAAAACAACCTTTGAAGACATCGTTTACGAAGGCTACGGCCCCTGCGGAATTGCCGTTATAGTTGAAACTCTTACCGATAACCGCAACCGCACCGCAGGCGATATCCGCCATTACTTCGACAAATTCGGCGGAAACCTCGGCCAGAACGGCTGCGTTTCTTTCATGTTCGACCGCAAGGGCGTTATTGTAATCGAGGACGAAGATCTTGACGAAGACAAGCTTATGGAAGACGTTATGGAAGCCGGCGGCGACGATTTCAAATACGAAGACGGAATTGCCGAAATTGTCACCGCACCCAATGATTTCCCTGCGGTGCGCGACGCGCTTTATAACATGGGCTATCGTTTTGCTTCCGCAGATATTGCCTATGTTCCGCAGACCACTTCCACCATCGACGATCCGGACAGCATTGCAAAGATGAATAAGCTGCTTGACCAGCTTGAAGAAAACGATGACGTCCAAAACGTGTGGCACAACTGGGATATGCCCGCCGATGATGATGAAGATTGATTTTTCAGTTTAATGGATATGACAACTCCCCCTGCCGAACGGCAGGGGGAGTTTTTTGCAAAAAATTGCTCATTCCATCAGCCGGAATGAGCGATTTCTTATTTTATTTCATAGAAGATGCTTCGCAGCGTTTCAGCCGTTTGACTGTAAATTTTCCGGCGGGTAATCAAGGTTATAGCTGCCGTCCGGCCAAAGGTGATAAATATTCTGAATAAATCCGTGGAGGTCGTACTCGGCTTTCGTATTCGGCTCGATTTTCATCTCATCGTCAAACTGACAAAAATCCATCATAGGGAACTCTTCCATATTCATGGCGTCCTCAATCGTAAGCTCGCCGCCCGCAATGATTTCCGGCACGCAGTTTTCGTCATAAACTATGTAGGTATGCGGCTGCATCCAGTCCGGGTAATAGCCCGCCGCTGTAATTTCTTCAAGGGTCATGTATCCGATTTCCTCGGCAAATTCCTCCGGGGTTTTGCTCGCCTGTGCGTCGGAGCTTTCCTCGGGCTGTGAGGATTCCGACGAGGATTCAGGCTCGCTCTGCACCTCTGCATTGTTCGAACACGCCGCGAATGTCACAATCATAAGTGCCGCCAGTGCCAAAACAGCAAATTTTTTCAATTCCATTATTTCCACCGCCTGTTCATAAAGTTAATTTTCGCCTTCATTATAACACTGCTGTTTCAAAAGTCAATATATTATGCCAAACCGGACTAAAACAAATCCCGCGCTGTTTTCACGGTGCGGGATTTTTGCATTATCTCATATATTCAAATTCAATATCGAGGATGCTGACGGTGTCGCCTTCGTTTATGCCCATTTCTTCAAGCTTATCAATAATCCCGGAAAGGCGGAGCACACGCTGAAAATATTGCAGGGATTCGTAGTCGTCCAAATCGACGAAGCCGAGAGCGTGGGCAAGCCACGGCGCTTCCACAACATAAACGCCGTCCTCAACGGTGACGGTAAATTCCTGCTTTGTTGTAATTTCTTCGCGAACCGGGGCTTCCGCTTCATAGCGGAGCACCGGCGGCAATTTTGCAAGCTCGCGCTCTACGGCGTGCATAAGCTCCGGCACGCCCTCGCCGGTGGCGGCGGAAATAAGATAGGTTTCAAAACCCTGCTCCTTGGCGAAGTCGTTAAACTCGTCTATCATTTCCTCAATGGCGGCGTCCGCCTTGTTCAAAGCGACTATCTGCGGGCGGGCGCGAAGCTCCGGAGAAAATTTCTCCAGCTCCGCATTGATTTTTTTGTAGTCCTCGATGGGGTCGCGATCCTCCAAAGCCGCAATGTCGATAACATGAAGTATCAGGCGGCAGCGTTCCACATGGCGAAGAAAATCGTGACCGAGTCCGACTCCCTCCGCGGCGCCCTCAATAAGGCCGGGGATGTCCGCCATAACAAAGGAGCTGCCCTCGTCCACACGCACAACTCCGAGCACCGGAGTAAGAGTGGTGAACGGATAGTTCGCAATTTCGGGCTTTGCGGCGGAAACCACGGAAATAAGCGTGGATTTGCCCACGTTCGGGAAGCCCACAAGACCCACATCTGCCAAAAGCTTCAGTTCAAGGGTCAGCTCAAGCTCCTCGCCGGGATAGCCGGGCTTGGCGAAGCGGGGAATTTGCCGTGTGGGGGTTGCAAAATGGCTGTTACCCCAGCCGCCCTTGCCTCCGCGAGCCACAATATGCGGCTCCTTGTCGGAAACATCCGCTACAATGCGTCCGGTTTCCGCGTCCTTCACAAGGGTTCCCACCGGAACCTTTATGATAAGATCCGGTGCGGATTTGCCGGTGCAGCGCTTGGAAAAGCCGGGCTTGCCGTCCTCTGCGGCGTAATTTTTCTTGTACTTAAAGTCGATAAGGCTGGAAACATTGGTATCCCCCACAAATACGACGTTGCCGCCGCGACCGCCGTCGCCGCCGTCGGGGCCGCCGGCGTTGACGAACTTCTCCTGATGGAAGCTCACGGCGCCGTTGCCGCCTTTTCCCGCTCTTACCCTTATTTTCGCTGTATCAACGAACATTATATACCTCCAAAAGCCGTGCCGACTGGCACAGCACAAAAAGCATTAAAAAAGGGACGGATTTTTACACTCCGTCCCCGTTTTAACAAGCAATTACTGCTCGACAGGATATACGCTGACTTTCTTCTTGTCTGCACCAAGGCGCTCGAATCTTACGACGCCGTCGGAGAGTGCGAAGAGAGTATCGTCAGAGCCTTTGCCGACGTTCTCACCGGGATGAATGTGAGTTCCGCGCTGTCTTACAAGAATGTTTCCTGCAAGAACGAACTGGCCGTCCGCTCTTTTTGCGCCAAGGCGCTTAGATTCGGAATCGCGGCCGTTTTTAGTGGAGCCCATACCTTTTTTATGGGCGAAGAACTGCATACTAAGTCTAAGCATGATATTATACCTCCGTAATTATAAGGTTGATTGTGCCCGGAAAATCCTCCGACAGAAGCTTCAGCTGAAGCCGCAGAGCGGATACAAAATGTATCGCCGCGGGGCGGGGTTCAGGCGGAAGGACACATTCAATATAGCCGTCCCGTCCTACGTTCACCGAACAGTTGGTTTTAACTATTTCGGTGATACCGTTTATCGCCATCTGTACTGCGGAGCTTACCGACGCACATACAATGTCTTTTCCGTTTTCCGCATAGCCCGCGTGCCCGCTTACAGTAAAGCGGAGGGGCGTTCCTTTTTTATAAAAGAATTCGGCGCGGATCATGGTTTTCAGCCTTCAACAGCCTCGATAGTGAGCTTGGTGTAGGGCTGACGATGACCGAGAGCGCGTTTGCTGCCTTTTTTGGAGCGATAGGTGAAAACATTGATTTTCTTGCCTTTGCCGGTCTTTACAACCTTTGCGGTAACTTTTGCGCCTTCAACATAGGGTGCGCCTACCTTGAGGCTTTCGCCGCCGAGAACAAGAACCTTATCAAGAGTTACTACTTCGCCTTCGTTGGCTTCGAGTTTTTCAACGTAAATAGTATCGTTAGCTTCAACACGATACTGTTTGCCGCCGGTTTCGATTACTGCGTACATGGTATTCCTTCTTTTTTATAGACTCGCTGCGTGGTGGCGGCGCCGAAATGGCGCACTTACAGAGCCAGTGGCATGCGGCAAAAAAGATTATAACATTGATTTTCGGCTTTGTCAACATCCAAATGGCGGAAAAACCGCGTTTTTATGCGGAATTTTGCCGCAGATGCATATTTGTATTCCTGCGAATGCAGCTTTGCCGCCTGTTTGTGATTATGTACAAAGTATGTGCCGCATTTTTATAAAAAATGCCGAATTTTAAAAAAGCCCGGTCCGTTTCGGTTGACCGGGCTTTTTTTCACAGAATGGGCGCCATTTCAATAAGCACTTCCGTGTCATCATATCCGGAAAGTGAACTCGGTTCGGAATGTATTTCCGTATTCACAGGCTCCTTTACTTTAGGAAGTACAATTTCCACTTTTGTTGATTTTCCTAAAAAACTTTTTATTTTAAGATGACCGTGAAAGTCCTGAATAAAGTATTTTACCATTGTCAGACCGAGCCCGATGGATTCTTTGTCCCCATAAAAACGGTTGCGGCTGTAAAAAGGTTCCGTGCAATGCTTGAGGGTCTCCTCATCCATGCCGCTGCCATTATCGTAAACGGAAATTTTTACTGTTCGCGCGGTTTCTTCAACGCGAACCTCGATTTTACCGCCGCTTGTGGTGTGCTCTGCCGAATTGAGCACAAGCGCGGAAAGAACTTTTTTGAAGCTTTTGCGGTCAATGTACGCAATAATGCTTTTTTGAGGAATACTGCTTGTGAATTGTATATTCTTATATTTTATGATTTTTTCAATATCCACGCAAAAGAGACTTACGCATTCGGAAATATCCGAAAGTTCCTTTTCGTTTTCATATTTTCCGGCAATTACTGCGCAGTAGTCTCGAAATTCCTGCTGAATATGCAAAATATAATATGAGCTGGCAACAATTTTGTCTTTTGAATCTTTATCGCCGTTTATGGCATTAACCATGCTTTCATATGCAGCTTCCTTGATTTTGTCGCATACCTTATCGCTAAGCTTTTTAAACTTTTCGGTGCTTATATTTTTCGTCGGGCGAAGTCGCCTGTATGTCATATTGCTTTCCTCCTGTTATATATAAATATCAATGCCCGCTTTTTTTGCTGCCGGCAAATTTTACGCAATCAACAAAAAATCCCTTTAAATTCTCCGCCGTTTCGTACAGTTACGCAGAATAATTTTAAAATTCTTGCCAACACAATTAAAATATAATAAAATTATAGCTGTAAAAATATTTTTTGGAGGTTATTATTTATGATTAAAATCGGCATAAACGGATTTGGCCGTATCGGAAGACTTGTTTTCCGTGCAGCAGCAGCGCAGCCCGAAAAATTTGAGATTGTTGCCATCAACGATCCTTTTGTTGACCCTGAATATATGGCCTATATGGCCAAATATGACACCGCACACGGCAAATTTGCCGGCGAGCTTGCTTCAAAAGACGGCAAGCTTGTTGTAAACGGTCATGAAGTAAATGTATACGGATTCAAGGACCCCGCAGAGATTCCCTGGGGCAAAGACGGAGTTGAATATGTAATTGAAGCTACCGGTGTTTTTAAAACCGTTGACGACTGCCAGGCCCACCTTAATGCCGGCGCCCGCAAAGTCATAATCACCGCGCCTTCCAAAGATGCGCCCATGTTTGTTATGGGAGTTAACAACAAAACCTACTCAAGCGACATGACCGTCATTTCAAACGCTTCCTGCACCACCAACTGCCTTGCACCTCTTGCCAAAGTCATTAACGACAATTTCGGCATTAAGGAAGGTCTTATGACCACCGTTCATGCCGTTACCGCCACCCAGAAAACCGTTGACGGCCCGTCCAAAAAGGATTGGAGAGGCGGCCGTGCTTCTATGTGCAATATAATTCCTTCTTCTACCGGCGCCGCAAAAGCTGTCGGCAAGGTTATTCCTTCCCTTGCAGGCAAGCTTACCGGTATGGCTTTCCGTGTTCCCACCATTGACGTTTCTGTTGTGGACCTTACGGTAAATATTGAAAAACCCGCTTCTTACGATGAAATCTGCGCAGCCGTCAAATCAGCTTCCGAAGGCGAGCTTAAAGGCCTTCTCGGATATACCGAGGACGCGGTTGTTTCCAGCGACTTCCTCGGCGATTCCCGCGGATCAATCTTTGACGCCAAAGCGGGCATTGCTCTCACCGATACTTTCATTAAGCTTGTCGCCTGGTATGACAACGAATGGGGTTACAGCTGCAACGTACTTAAACTTACTGAATATGTTGACAGCGTTGACAAAGCCTGATTGCATTTAATTCCATTAAAAGCCGCCCTTGGGCGGCTTTTTTCGTCGTCGTTTCTAAAATGCGTTTTGTGTGCTTGAAACCGTTTCAGATAATTTCTATATTTTCGGCTCCGTGCTCAAGAATTAAATTGATAACCTCATTACGCGAATGGTTGCTTTCTCCTGCGATTCTATCAAGCTTTTCAAGTAAACTCGCTCCGATGCGAATACTTATAATGCGGTTTCCATCATCGCCGCGTTTTTTTATTTTGATTGTATCACCCATATCTATTCCACCTCCAATTTTGAATAATTATATAATATTTTGAAAATATTTATATATTTATATTGTATTCTTATAATATTATAAAATATATTCACTAATAATATGTTCTTTTTAAACTTTTCTTAAATTTGCGAATTTTATTTGCAATAAAGCGCTGCATTTGGTACACTATATATCAGTAGAACTTCTTTACATATATTAAAAGGAGGCTCGCGCCGAAAGATTTTCAGGCAGATAATTTATGGCAGATCTTAAACTTGTAAACGTAAAAAAGGTTTACCCGTGGGAAAGTGCATCTGAAAAGAAAAAGGCCCTTGCAAACCCGGGTAATCTTGAGTACACCGACGAAGGTGTAGTCGCCGTAAGCGACTTTAATCTTACCATAGCAGATAAGGAATTCATTGTTCTTGTCGGTCCCTCCGGCTGCGGAAAATCCACCACTCTTCGCATGATTGCCGGACTTGAGGATATTTCCTCCGGCGAAATTTACATAGGCGACAAGCTTGTCAATGACGTTGCTCCCAAGGACAGAGATATTGCAATGGTCTTTCAGAACTACGCCCTGTTCCCGCACATGACTGTTTACGAAAACATGGCGTTTTCACTTAAAATGCGCCACACGCCAAAAGATATTATAGATAAAAAAGTGCGTGAAGCCGCCGAAATTCTCGGTATTACGGAATATCTTGACAGAAAGCCAAAGGCCCTTTCCGGCGGACAGCGCCAGCGTGTTGCCATCGGTCGCGCCATAGTACGCGAACCAAAGGTTTTTCTTATGGACGAACCGCTTTCAAACCTTGATGCAAAGCTTCGCAACCAGATGCGCGCGGAAATTATCAAGCTGCGCCGCAAGGTTGACACCACATTTATTTACGTCACCCATGACCAGACCGAAGCTATGACCCTCGGCGACCGCATTGTTATCATGAGGGACGGAAGAATTCAGCAATCCGGTACGCCGCAGGATGTTTTTGAGCACCCCTCCAACGTATTTGTCGCAGGATTTATCGGCACGCCGCAGATGAACTTTTTTACAGCGCGACTTATTGAGCAGAACGGCATATATTCCGTTCTGTTTGAGGGACAGATAATTGTCCTTCCGGAGGAAACCTGCGAAATCCTGCGTACACGGAATATTCCCGACCGTGACATCACCGTAGGAGTCCGCCCGGAGCATATTTCTCTTGCCGACAGCGGCATTGCCGCAACGGTTGACGTTTCAGAAATGATGGGCTCCAACGTTCATCTGCATGTAAGCATAGGCGATTCTGATGCCATTGTAATTGTACCGAATGCCTCCGACATAGGTTCTTTCAGCCCCGGGGATTCCATAAATCTTGATATTCCCGGCCGCCGACTTCATCTTTTTGACGGCGCCACCGGAGAGAATCTTATTTGATTTTATGCTGAAAAAGCTCCGTGCTCATTTAAGCACGGAGCTTTTTGTTTTTGAGCACAAATACGCTCTTTTCCGTTCATACTATCTTAAAAATGGACTTTTCATAGTCCTTCACAAAGTACTTTATGTTGGTTCTTCCCTTTTTGAGCACGGTATGTCCTTCCGCTTCAAGAAGGCGCTTTTGTTCTTCCGTTCCGCCGGGATATTTGGGATTAAGCTCGCCGTTTGCCTTAAGGGTGCGCCAATACGGAGTTTTGTCCCCGCTGCGCTGAAAGCTTGCCCATGCGGCTATTGAAACAAATATTCCCGCAGTGATAGGGTCGGTAAAATCCGCGCCTGCCTTTTTTGCAAAAGCCGTTCTTATATCTCCAACGGTAATAAGCTTGCCCTTAGGAACTGCTTTCATAACCTTATCATAGTCGGCAGGCGGCGCAAAATACATTCTGTTCCCGCCGTATTTTTTTACGCTTGCCTCATCGGTGATAATCTGAATTTTCGGCATACCCTTGCTCTCGTTAAGCATTGCATTGAAATCCTTTTTATCCTCATTAGCCATTTTTATCGCCTCCTTGTTTAAGAATAACGCGCTTTTTTACCGTATGTAATGAGAAAGTTTTTATTTTGAAGAAATAATATTGCAAATCATCATAAGTTCTGTGCACGGCGAAGCGCTCCGCCCTTTTTTCAAAAAGAACACACACCTTTGGGTGTGTGTTCTTCATCTTAAAAATTATGACGCCAATATTCCGAATTTGTACTTTATCCGGCGAAGCTTTGCGCCCCAATCGTCCGAAAGAAGCCAAAGGAAAAGCACCGTTGAAATTCCGTGAACGGTGTCGGGCACAAAGCTTGTGGCGCAAAGCCCTATATAGGCTTGCCAGCTAAGCTCATACATAAAGCCTGTTGCAGACCATACATTAAGAATCCATCCGTAAAGATACCCTGTAAACATTCCGAAAACAAGAAGCTGCCATTTCTTTTTAAGCAGATTGTGCCTGCCGAGCATGCCTGCAATAAATCCGATAAGCCCCCAGGCAAACATCTGCCATGGGGTCCACGGCCCCTGACCGAAAAACAGGTTGGAAGCAAGCGCCGCCACCGCACCGGTTAAAAACCCTGCTTCAGGTCCGAAGGTCATGGCCGTAATTATAATTATTGCGGAAACCGGCTTGAAATGAGGAAGTGCGGCAAAAGCAGCACGACCCACGGCGGCGATAGCCGCCATCACCGCAAGAGGAATCCATTCCCTTGCCTGGGGCTTTTTCATCTCGTAAAGCATTAAAAACGGCACTATTGCCATAATTACCATTGCAAAGCTGATAAGCGCATAGTTTTTGCTGCCCGAAAGGGCAAACGCGGCAAGCGCCGCCGGAAAAACAAGCACCACGAGCACGAGCATTATTTTTGTGCGGAGGTTTTTCAGCAAAGGCTTTTGCAAAGCTGCTCACCCTCCTCACAAGTGATTATGTTGGGCACAAGATGCCTTGTCATGCGGCTTGCCGCCGTTGTGTAAAAGCTGTTGTCGGCGAAAAATTTCTTTGGCGAGCCTTCCGAAACAATGTAACCGTCAAAGAAAAGCATACAGTGGTCGGAATATTTTGCACAGAATTCAATATCGTGCGTAACCATGAGCACGGAAACGCCGTCATCGCGAAGGCCGCGCAAAATTCCGCCGAGATTCTCTTTTGAAAGGGCATCCATGCCCTTTGTGGGCTCGTCAAGAAGCAAAATTTTCGGTTCAAGAAGCAAGATTTTTGCAAGGGCGGCTTTCTGCATTTCGCCGCCCGAAAGGTCATATGGGTGCCGGTCGAGCAGCTCCGCCAGACCAAGCATTTTTGAAACGAGCGTGACACGCTCGCTTATTTCTTCTTTCTTGAACTTGCGTATCTTCAGCACCTCTTCAAGGTCCTGACGCAGGGTTTCAAACACAAAAAGTGACTGGGGATTTTGCGGAAGAACGCCAAGATTCTGCTCAAACAGTTCCGTTCCCTTATATTTTTTAAGATCCTTGCCGGCTACTGTTATTTTGCCCATATTGAATTTATTCTTTTGAGATATTACGGAAAGGGTGGTAGTTTTGCCCGCTCCGTTTCCTCCCAGAATTGAGCATATCTCTCCCCTGCGAAGGCTGAAGCTTATATTTCTGAGCACCGGCTCCGCTCCTTTTTCGTACTGGAACCAAACCTCGCTTACATCTATTGCCTTTTCTTCCGGGCGTTTTTCTTCCTTGAGCACGAGGCTCGGCAGACTTTTGCCCTCCATCTGTCTGCTGAACCAGCGGCGTCCCTCCACAATGCTCAAAGGGCACTCGCCCTTGAGCACGCAGCCGTACATCCTTGCCGGAGTCGGCAGCGCCTTGTACATTCCGTCGCGCTCGTCTTCTGCAAGGTACTGTGCCATTTCCTGCGGCGGAAGATATTTTATTGCTTCGCCGTGCTCCATAAGCAGCACCTTGTCGGCATAGCCGTACACATCTTCAAGGTTATGCTCGGTGATGATTATGGTGGTGCCGAGTTCAAGGTTGATTTTGCGCACATTTTCAAGGAATTCCCGCGCCGCTATCGGGTCAAGCTGGCTTGACGGCTCGTCCAGAATAAGCAGCTTGGGCTGCATGAGCATTACGGATGCAAGGTTGAGCAGCTGTTTTTGGCCGCCGGAAAGTTCGGCGGTCTTTTTGCGGAACCAGGTGTGTATGCCGAAATAGTTGGCCATTTCCGCAACGCGGCTGCGGATTATCTGGGTGGGCACTCCAAGATTTTCAAGGCCAAAGGCAAGTTCGTGCCAGACCTTATCGGTGACTATCTGGGCGTCCGGGCTTTGCATAACGAATCCGATTTCCGCGGCGGATTTTGCATCCGGAATATCGTTTATATTTTCTCCGCAGAATTCAATGCTTCCTTCCGATGTGCCGAAAGGGCGAAGCTGGGGCTTAAGACTGCGCAGAAGAGTCGACTTTCCGCAGCCGGAAGGGCCGCATACTACAATGAATTCTCCTTCATTCACGGTGAAATTTATATTTTTAAGGGCCGGCTTACTGCCAAGGGAATATTTAAAGCCAAAGCTGTTTACTTTAACTGTTTCCATTTCCGGTCCTCCTTTAACTGAATTAGCGACGGCAGAATACCAAGGGCAAAGAACGCTCCGTAAAGCATAAGGTTGGCGGCGTTAATTTCCGGCCAAACAGCGGTTGGATAGAATATCATGGTGCCGCGGCCGCTTGCATATGTATAAATTTCCGCGCCGAACAGCAGGACTATTGCCGCAAGCATAACTGCGTCGCGCCTTCCGAAGCGGAAAATTGAAAAGTTGCTTCGCCTGTGCTGACCATAACCCCGCGCCCGCATTGAATCCGCTGTGGTTACTGCGTCTTCAAGTGCCCAGCTTACCAGAATTGACAAAATCCGCGCGCCGGATTTTACTCTTTGCTTTAAGCTTCCGCTTTTCCAATCCATACCGAGGGTTCGCTGACTGTCGGCAATTACTTTTACCTGAGAAAGAAGCCTTGGTATAAGCGAAAGCGTCATGCTTACAATAAGTGCGATTGACGGAAGAATTTTTCCGAAAATATACAGGAACTTATCGGAACTCACCACGGTATTATAACAGGTAAACCATACCACGGCCGCAAACATCATTCCGCCGGAAACAATTCCGTATATAAAAGATTCAAGCGTTACGGGGTTATCCTCTATATAAAACAGAAATGTTGCGCCGTGATGATTGAAAAGCGGGTTTGCAAGTGCGACCATAAGGAACATCGGAAAACCGAAGCCGACGGTTGCAAGCAAGGTCTTTTTTCCGTTTATAAGCGCCGAAAAGACAATGGCGCAGCAAAGAGAAGCATAGGCAAAAAAAGGGTGAATGAAGAGCAACGTGCCCGCAATCACCGCTATGAAGTATCCGAAACTAACTATCGGGTGATAGAGAGCAAGACCGGATTCGGTTTTTCTCTGATTTTCTGCTGTCATTTGTTTTCCTTCTTATCCGACATAATTATCGCCGACATCTTCTCCCAGATCACATGTATAAACAAGCTCGACGCTGTCGCCCCGCTTTATTTTATACTGACCCATTCCGAAGGACGGAAACCACCCATTGACCTTATACATCCATCCGCTGAGGGCTCCGCAGTCAAATTCATAAAGATTTGCCACTCCTTCTATATACGGCAGGTTCTTTCCGCCCTTATATTCCATATGTATGCCGTTGTCCTTAACCGCGGCAGCGATTATGTCAAAAGCGCTTGCGCCGTCTTCATAACGCACTTCATAGGAATCAAGAATCACTCCGTCAGAGGGAATGAGCTTTTGCATGGTTTCGGAAAGGTTGCCGCTTTTTACTGCGGTTTCGCAGTTTATGGTGACATAGCATATGTTTTCATCCGGACGGTTTTCAATTTCGTTGCCGGCGTCTTTCATTGCGGCGGCAATCTCCTCCTCCGAAAGCTCGCGGTTATAATCGTCAAAGCTTTCTATTCCCCCGGCGGGAAGGTCGCTTTTGCAGGAACATAATACAAAAACAAGCACAAAAAGCACCGCGGCTATTTTTTTCAAGACGAACGCCCTCCTCTTAATAAAAAACGGTTCTTCAAAAGATGAAGAACCGCAAGCGAAAACTTTTGCGCGGAATCCACCCCATACCCAAATGAAATTTCCATGCGTGGCTTTACTGCAAGTTTTCTGGCTTTGCGCATCGTCCTTGAGAAAGCAGCCTTCCCACCGAAACGGCAGTGGCAGAACGCTTTCTTTCGTCCGCGCTTACAGCTGAGGAAGCAGCCGCGGATTCTCACCGCGTTCCTTAATCAGCAAAGCATATTATTTTTAATATATTATAGTGCTTATTGCATTGACTGTCAACCGAATATGTGTTTTTTAATTATGCCGTGTGTCAGAGCATTGTCGGCGCAAGAAAAGCAAAAGCAGAAAGGTTGCGCAGAACGCCGTAACAAACTGCGGCGGCGCAAAGCGCCCAAACCGGCCAGAAAGGGATTGTTCTTTTTGCCGGCTCACTGCCGTATCTGATATAGCGCAAAGCGGAAACAGCGATATATATTCCCACTAAAGGCGCGCAAATTGTGAAAAGCGCGTTATAACGAAACGCCTGATAAAAATCAAGGTGCAGCATTGCGCGCAGCGCCCTGGAAGAACCGCACCCCGGGCAATAATACCCCGTCAGCGCAAGCCATGTGCAGGGAATGCCCGCTCCCGCTCCGTCCTTCGTAAAAAAAACATATAACAGAGCGGCGGCGGCGCAAACCGCCACCGCCGAAACGATAATTATTCGTTTTTTCATTGCAAACCGTTAAATGCCGTAATAATAAAGATAGTCTTCCATCCCGTTTATTGTGCTGCTGAAAAGTCCGCTGGCAAAGCCAATAATATTGCCGGCCACGAATACTCCGAGGCTTACGAAGAAAAGAATCTTTGCAGTTTTAAGCTTGTTCGCCGCATTAAGCATATCGCCGGCTTTCATGGCGTTGTTGCCCTGAATCGCAAAAACAAGTCCTACGATTGCAATAATGGAAGAAATGGAGCAGCAGCACCCGATAACAATCATCACGATATTAAGAATTATCCAAAGAGTGGGGTTCGGAAGATCTGCAGGCTGCTGAACAGGCTGCGCATTATAAACCGGCTGGCTGTACTGCGGCTGCTGCGGCGGTACCTGATGATAGGTCTGATATGTATCCTGTTGCGGTTCTTTCGGCTGAGGCTGCGGGTCTGCTTCAGGCTGTTGATACTGCTGATTTATCGGCTCCTGCTGCGAAGGCTCAACAGTTACTTTCATTCCGCAATTTCCGCAGAAGGTGGACCCTTCGGGAATATCTGCTCCGCAATTTTTACAAAACATTCTGTTTTCCCCCTTTAATAGTTGTCTGCACAATATTTATTCAAACATTTCTTTTATTATATATACATAGTATAACAAAATTATTTTCACATTTCAACAGTAAACGACTAATTTTGTGCTTTTTTATTAACATATAATTTCCGCAGCCGTTTTTTTCTTCGGACGGAAAAGAGCGATAAAAAATTCATTTTATATTCATTGTAAAAAAAGCTCCCCGGTGATAAAATATTATAGTAATATATTCTGATAAAATGGGGGTGCCGTGCCAACGAAGAAGATAATCTGCATTCTGCTTATACTGGTATTTGCCTTTTCCGGCTGTAAAAAGGAAAAATCGCTTGGCTTTGATATTTTAAGCGGCGTTGACACCTTTGACCCCCAGCTTGCCTCCGGCGATTCGGAACTGGTCATAACGAAAAACTGCTTTCAGGGACTTTTGGACAGGGATGAGCACGGAGCGCTTACTACCGGTGCGGCAGAAAGCTATAAGGTTTCCCCCGATGGGCTTGTTTACACCTTCTATCTTCAAAAAGGGCTTCTTTGGAGCGACGGCACAACGCCGATTACCGCAGACGACTTTGTTTTTGCATTTCAGCGGCTGTTTAAACCCGAAACCGGCGCCCCATCGCGCGGCGATTTCTTTAATATTCTGAATGCAGAAAAGATTCTTAACGGTGAAAAGCCCATGTCCACCCTCGGCGTTCGCGCCGTTGACGATTACACGGTCGAATTTACTCTCATCAGTGCAGACCCTCTCTTTCCGGAGCTTTTGGTAACCGCCGCCGCAATGCCGTGCAACCGTGCTTTCTTTGAAAGCACCATCGGCCGCTATGGCCTTGGCAAAGAGTATATAATTTTTAACGGTGCATACTACCTTAGGCGTATAAACAATTCCAGCTATGTCATTTCGCCTAACCCATACAGCAAAATTGCAAATCCAAACTATAAGAATGTCTATCTTTTTGTAAAGGATGACCCGCGCGCCAATGCCGTTTCGCGCCTTAATGAAGAAATCGTTGACGCCGCGGTTATCAACCGCAGTGACCGCGAAGCTCTTTCTTCAAAAGATTTTATAATAAAGGAAAGCGAAAACACCCTTTGGGCGCTTGCCTTTAACACAAAAAACGAGTACCTTTCAAATGTGAACATCCGGCGGGCAATATCCTATGCAATTGACAAGACACTTTTTGAAAACAACATCGACGAAAGCTTCCGCAGAGCGGAAGCCTTTGTTCCGGAATCTGTTACCCTTAACGGAAAAAGCTATCGCCAAACCGTAGGAGAAAGCTTTTCCGGCTTTGGCTTTGACCCGGATATAGCGTCATCGCTCTTTAAAACCGGTCTTGGGGAACTTGGCGTAAACAAACTTCCCACTCTTACCATAATATGCACGCAGGAATTCATTCCTGCCATGGGCTATCTTCAAAAAAGCGTGCAGGACAACCTTGCCGTATTCATAAACCTTATTCCCGTTACGGCGGACGAACTTTCCGTTCGTCTGGCTTCCGGCGATTACGACATGGCGGTAGTTTCCTTCACGCCGCAATATGACAGTCCCAACGCGATTTTTTCAATTTTCAGCGATCAAAATAACATTACCGGTTTTTCGGACACGGGCATAAATGCCGCCGTTTCCGAAGCTTCTCATATGTCAAGCTATGACGATATGGCAGAAGGATATTCTGTTGCGGAACAAATGCTTTTACAGGCAATGCCCGCTCTTCCTCTTTTTTACGAAACCTCTTATTTTGCCGTTTCCAAAAATATTTCCGGTTTGGATTATTCTGTCTTCGGCGGGCATATAGTCTTTCGTTTTTGTGAATAAGTGAGCTTATTTTAATTCATTTCAGAAAAACAATACTTCAGGTCCTTTCTCATAAGAAAGGACTTTTTTGCGTTCATAAAAAGCATAAGGATAATTTTAGGTTTTTATATTGCATAATTTCCTGCAAAAATATTTATTTATGGTTACAATACTGTTAAAATTATTGACAAGTACCCATACAATATAGTATTATAATTCCGAAATACGATGCCGGCCATCGTATTTAAAAACATGTGTAAAAACACAAAAGAAATGTAAGGAGTGTTATTATGAAAAAATTTCTTGCACTGCTTCTCGCCCTCGTAATGGTACTTTCTTTTGCTGCCTGCAACAACACCGAAGAGCCTGAAGACTCTCAGTCCGAGCAGCCCAGTGAATCCGAAAGCCAGTCCGAGGTTGAGGAGCCATTCGTAGCCGTACACGCAGAGCGCGACGACTGGGCAGACGATGTTAAAGCCGCTATCAACGCCCTTGTTGATACCTATGGCAAAGCATCCGCTACCTATGCCGATCCCTACGTTGTATTCGACTTCGATAACACCTGCTCTATCTTCGACGTTGAAGAGCAGCTTGCTATTCACCAGCTCAACACCATGACTTTCGCTATTGCTCCGGAAGAGCTCACCGCTGTTCTGGAAGAAGGTCTTGGCGATCTTGAGGAAGTCCGTGACGACGCTAAAGCATACAGCGTAAAAAAAGAAGCTGTAAGCTACAGTGCTGTTGTTGAAGACATCGTTAAAGCATACACCTACCTTTGGGAAACCTATGGTCCTTTCACCGCTGCCGGCCTTGACGAAGCAAAACAGGCTGAAGTTCAGGCTGATCCTCAGTGGCTTGAGTTTGCAACCAAGATGCGCGTTATGTATAGCTTCGTAGGCGATGCAGAATCCGCTGACGTTGCATATCCTTGGATCCTTTATTGGTTCACCAACATGACCGAGCAGGAAGTTTATGACCTTGCTTATGCTTCCCACACCAAATATAATGCAGTAGAATCCAGAGAAGACACCTGGACCTCTCCTGAAATCGAGTCCAAAGCCGGCCAGATGACCGTTACTTACTACATGGGCACCACCGTTTCCGAAAACGTCAAAGAGCTTTGGAAAGTTCTCGACGAAAACGGCATTGATGTTTGGGTATGCTCCGCTTCTGCAACCGATCCTATCCGTGCTGCAATCGACGCTTGGGATCTTCATCAGTACTGCACCGGTATGCTCGCTATGACCAATGTTGTCGGCGAAGACGGCAAATACGAGCATCACTATGATTATGAGAACGGCTGCGGCTGGCTTGCAAACGAAGACGGCACTTGGACCAGAGACACCCTCCCCACCAAAGCACAGACCCAGGGTGTTGGCAAGACCACTGCTATCGTCAACGCAATCCTTCCTAAGTACAACAACCATGGTCCTGTTGCAGGCTTCATGGATTCCACCGGTGACTTCAACTTCTGCACCGAGTTCGAGACCCTCAGACTCGTTATCTGCTTCAACAGAGCAAACCGTAAGCTCAAAGACGGCGGCGGCCTTATCGCTGCTATGTCCAAGTACGAGAGAGACGTTCTCGGTTATGACTTTGCTAAAGCCGATGCAGCAGGTGACACCCTCTATGTCCTCCAGGGACGTGAAGAGAACGGTCTCCGCGGCATGCGCAACAGCAATGCTACCATGAGACTTGGCGCCACCGAAGAGAAGCTCTTTGCTGATCAGGAGTCCTTCGACGCCATCATCAAATATTGGACTGACAACAACATGTCCGTTAAAGATGCTCTTGATACTTTCGCAATCAAGACTGCTGCTGATGCAGAGGGCAACCTCATCGGCTTCCAGTATGGCTGTGTCAAGACCTATGACGGTTATCACTATCACGCCTAATCTTTAAAGATTACATAGTTTGATTTGATAATCAAAAGGGCGCCGGTTTTACCGGCGTCCTTTTTTATATGTTAATACCGGCTTTTCGGCTTTGGTTATCAAAAATCAGTCCCATATATGCCGATTTTATTCTGTGATTGTCACAGGTTTATGCATATGGTTTTAGCCGGGCTTCCTTAATCGCCTTTTTTAAAACCGCTGCTTTTAATCCGAAACATTATAACCGGTTATACAGCAAAAAAAACAGGAGCTTTTCTTTGCGGAAAGCTCCTGTTTTTTTATTATTCAAATATTATGCCCAAGGGTTCTCTGCCTTTGGAATACGAACACCCGTCAGCAGGTACTGTTCCCAAAGAAACCATTTGCCGTCGCTGCCTCTTTGCCTGAGTTTTATCGGGCGCGGAGAATCCGCGCCGCCGCATGGTATAAACAGTTTCATATAGCCCTGTTCTTCGCCGGAGGTATGGTTACTGGCGATTTCAATCACATAGGGCTTATTCGGAGTATAGCTGTTTTCCGGGGTCGCTCCCACGAAATAAGTGAACGGAAGATAGGTCTTTCCGTCGCGGAAACGGTCGTTGAGAAATGAAATATCCTGGCCTGTAAGAGGGCGCGGTCCGCGAAGCCAATTAAGCATTTCCGTCCCCACTTCTTTATCCGCCGCATAGGCACAAAGGGCGCATACGGTAAGCGCGGCGGTCTTGAAGGGCGTGTCAAGGCTTGCTTCCGGCAGAGCCTGCATCTCCGCAAGACTTTCGGGAAGCGCGGAAAATGTAAAGCGCTCTGTTTTGCTTCCGATGGATTGTACTGCTCCGGAAACAGCGGTGTTTACTGCCTGCTGCGCCGTGCTTTTAAGCTTATCAAAGATGCTCATAATGATGTCCTTTCCTATAAGAATTATTTTTCTTCTGTATTGTTTTTAGGTTTTTCTGTACGCTCAACATTGCGATAGAGGAAAACATCCCGGCTTTCGGTAACACTAAAGCTTCCGCTCTTTGTATAGTCGCTTGCCGCTGCCTGCATATGTACTGTTTTCATGGAGGCTTTCATGGAACCCACAACTATAAAAGCAACAAGAATTCCCACGCCGAAGCTAATGGGAAGCCACATTATTGAAAGCGGCTTTTTCTTTCCCGAATTTTCCTGCTCTGCAGGTACTGCACCGGGTTTTGCTGTTTTGGCTTCCGCCTGTTCGTTTGTAATCGGCTGCTGTGCTTCTACGGATAAGGTCGGATAACCCTTTGTGATATATCCGTCACAGAGTTCGGCAAAGTTCATAAAGGCGTAGTAATACCGGCCTGCGGCAATGTCGTCTTTAACCTGTTCGCCGATATTATTTATTCTATCCGCATTAAAAAGCTTTGTGCCTTTGCCGCAGGTATATATGTACCATTCACCGCTCTCGCCGTTTACAAAAAGAAAAATGCCGTCCTTGTCATCGCCGTAGCCGTACTGATATTCGCTGTACATATCGGCGGCATATCGGTCTATGGTTTCGTTGCCGATGCCGCTTTCCAGCGCACAGGTCACATCAAAGCTCTGGCGGTTTGCAATTTCGTCAAGAAAGCTGCATAGATTTTCCCATTCATCATAGGTCATTCCGTCCAAATAGTCGCTTGCCCGGTAATACTTATCGACAAAGCCTTCCTTTGCAAACGACGGAACAGCCGCCGCAATGCAAAGGATTATTGCTAACAGAATTGCTGCTGTTTTTTTCATTGCTCCGCCCTCCTTTAGAGTATTCCCGTCAGATGAAGTATCCACGCAAGGGCGTAAAGCCCTGCGCCGATACCTGCCGCAAGAGCAATGAACCATTTCATTGCCGCAGACTTGTCTATAGGAAGGTCTCCTACAAATTTGCCTGTCTGACCGTTCATTGCAAAGGTATATTTGTTGCCGTTCCATGTGGTATTGAGCAGCCAAACCGGGTAAAGAGCGTATTTTGCATTGCCGTTACTAAACTGAATGCTGCTGCTTTCCTGCGAAACCGTGTTATACCCCTTAACAGTATCAGCAAAGGCGCGTTTCGTGGATTCCTTTACTCGCGCGTTGGCGCGTTCCATGCTTTCTTCTGCTCCGACATCATATTTGTCCGCAAGATAACCAGCAAGATATGCCGTTTTGAAGTCAACGGCATCGGAAAAATTATATGGCTCGATGGATTCCATAAGGTCATTTGCCATTTTTGAGGAACCGTCCACCGGAACATGTTCAAAGCTGATTTTTCCTTCGCGGCTTATTGCAAAATGACTTGTTTCTTTATAATCGTAGTCATCGTCGCTCCATGTTCTTACCTTGGTGGCGCTGTAACGCATCCGGGCATAAACATCGGTATCAAAAAGCCAAAAAGGAACATACACTCCCTTGATTTCGTCAATGTGGTTCTGGCTTTTAAACACCTTTGGAAGAAGTCGCTTTCCGGAAAGGTGGCGCATAAGCCCCTCTTTTGCAGCATTTTTATCAAGCTTAAACGGGATTATCAAATCCGGCTTAAGAGAGCCGGAAAAATTGCCCATCATAACGACCCTGTTTCCGCAAAAAGGGCATGTGGTTGCCGCCGTATTGGCGTCGCCCACAATTTCGCCGCCGCAGGATTTGCATATGTATGTGCGAAGTCCGTCCGCCTCACCGTTTTCCCACTCACTGCCTGCGGCGCTCTCCCACTCCATGCTGTCGGATTTTTCTTCTCTAAGAGCCTCGTCATACCCTTCCAGAGCTTCAATATCAAATTCGGTGTCACAGAACGGGCACTTCATTTTCTGAATGGAGCTGTCGAAGGCAAGAGCTCCGCCGCAGCAAGGGCATTTATACTCCTGCAATGCTTGCATGTGTACTCCTCCTTATATTATCCGCTGTATTTTCGGCAAGGCGGTAAAATCAGAATTTTGCTTTTTCGCCGGGTTTTTCTTTTGCGGCTGCGGCTTTGCCGCTTTCATCGATGTTTTCGGCTTTACGGTTCTGATTTTCCTTTTTAGAAAACATTATGCCGAAAAAAGCCCGTTTATCGTCTTTTGAATCGGCAAAATCCTAATGTAAGCGAAAGAATTGCCGCAGTAACTGCCGCTTTTAATCCTCTTATTTAATATCGCCGTCGTTAAAAGGGTCGCCGCACTGGGGACAGAATTTGGGCGGATTTTTGGGGTCTTCGGGTTCCCAGCCGCATTTGTCGCAC
>SFFD01000010.1 GCA_004556975.1 Oscillospiraceae bacterium
AAAGGATATTGCGCCGGTCAGCTTTGACAATGATTCCGTCGTGCTTGGGGTAAGTTCCGACTTTAAGAAAAACATTGTTACGGAAAAATACAAGGCGCTTCTTTCAAAGGGTTTTGAACAGACACTCGGTTTTCCCGTGGAAGTAAATATTGAAGTGGCTGACGACGATTCTCAAAAACAGCCGGAACCGGTTCCCGAAGTTCAGGGAGTAAAGAATGTTTCTCCCCTTCTTGACAGCGGCGATTATGACTATACCTTTGACACATTTATAGTAGGTTCTTCAAATAAATTTGCCCATGCGGCCGCCCTTGCGGTAGCCACCCACGACACAAGAAACTATAACCCCCTGTTTATTCACGGCGACAGCGGCCTTGGAAAAACCCATCTTCTTTTTGCCATTATGAACGAGGTTAAAAACCGCAAACCCGACTCTTTTGTTGTTTATGTTAAAGGCGAACAGTTTACCAACGAGCTTATTGCCGCCATTAAAAACCAGACCACTCCGGAATTCCGCGAAAAATACCGCAAGGCTGATTATCTTCTTGTAGACGATATTCAGTTTATTGCCGGCCGCGATTCCACACAGGAGGAATTTTTCCATACTTTTAACACGCTTTATGAATCCGGTAAACAGATTGTACTTACAAGCGACCGCCCTCCAAAAGAAATTAAAACCCTTGAGGACAGACTTCGCACCCGTTTTGAAATGGGTCTTATGGCGGATATTCAGCCCGCGGATTTTGAAACGAGAATTGCCATAATCCAGCGCAAGGCAGAGCTTCTTCATATGGATATGCCCCTTGATGTTGAGGAATACATAGCAAACAACCTTAAAAGCAATATCCGCCAGCTTGAAGGCGCCGTAAAAAATATAAAGGCAAATTCGCTTATTTATGAAAACAAACCCGTTACCATTCTTATGGCGCAAAACGCCATCCGCGATATTCTAAATGACAGCCAGCCCGTTCCCGTCACCATAGGAAAAATAATCACCGAGGTCGCCCGCACATTCAACGTATCCGAACAGGATATTAAAAGCAACAAGCGCGCGGCAAATATAAGCCGCGCCAGACAGGTTGCAATGTACGTAATAAAAGACATAACCCAAATGAGTATGGCGGCAATAGGCGATGAATTCGGCGGAAGGGATCATTCCACCGTCGTTTATGCAATAAGCCAGACCGAAAAAGCCATGAAAACAGATTCCCGCCTTCGCGAAACAATAGAGGATATAACAAAAAACGTAAAAGACTCTTAAAAAAGCTTTCTTTATTTTTAACTTTTTCCGATGTTAAAAATTTTTGAAACGAAGTTAAATTAACATAGTTTTCACTTTTACCGCTGAAATTATAAACAGGTAAATAAAGGGTATATATTCTTTTAACTTTTCAATATTTTTTCAATATTCGTATTATTAAAATTCAAGAGTATTTTTTCGCTTTAAAAAAGGCAAAAAGGGATTTTTCAACTTTTCAGGGTTCCCTACTACTTCTACTAAACTTATACATTCATTCTTTCTTACAGGAGGAAATAAAATGAATTTC
Organism: Oscillospiraceae bacterium; assembly: GCA_004556975.1. Taxonomy (GTDB): domain Bacteria; phylum Bacillota; class Clostridia; order Oscillospirales; family Ruminococcaceae; genus UMGS1668. The sequence goes on from SFFD01000010.1 coordinate 1,545, forward strand.
TTTTGCACACGCTCGGAACTGTCCGAATCGCTTAACAATGTAACCCGCGCGGTGGCCGCAAAAACGACGCACCCCGCAATGGAAGGCGTTTTAATAAACGCCGAGGACGACCGCCTTACTCTTTCCTGCTATAACATGGAACTTGGAATAAAAACATATATGCCTGCAAGAGTAAGCGAAAACGGTTCCATTGTTCTTAACGCAAAGCTTTTTTCTGATATAATTCGCCGCCTTGATTCCGAAAATATAGAAATTGAGTGCGACGAAAAATGCATGACAAAAATAAAAGGCGGCGCGGCAGAATACAGCATAATAGGAATTGAGGAGGAAGAATTTCCCCAGCTTCCTTCGGTTGACGAAAGAATCAATTTTACCGTAAGCAGCACCGTACTTAAAAGTATGATTGACCAGACTATTTTTGCCGTTGCGGTAAACGACTTTAAACCGGTACATACCGGTTCCAAATTTATAATAAAGGATCATATACTTTCAGTCGTTTCCGTTGACGGATTTCGCCTTGCCATCCGCCAGGAACCGGTAAGCTATCATGACGAGCTTGACTTTGTGGTTCCGGGAAAATCTCTTTCGGAAGTATCAAAGCTTATAAGCGAAGAAGAAGAGATTCTTGTTGCCTTAAGTCAAAAGCATATAATTTTCAGAATAGGAAAATATGACGTTATTTCAAGGCTTCTTGAAGGAGAATTTATAGATTTTCGTTCTTCCATTCCCACAAACTGCACTACTGAAGTTGAGGTAAAAGTTCGCGAGCTTCTTAACGCGATAGAGAGAACAAGCCTGCTTATAAACGACAGACTTAAAAGCCCCATCAAGCTGAGTATCGGCGGCGGCGAGATTAAAATTGCCTGCTCCACCGCACTCGGTAAAGTAAACGACGTGGTTGAGTGCGAAGTAAAGGGCGAGCCTGTTGAAATGGGCTTTAATAACCGCTATCTTTCCGAAGCGCTGCGCGCCACCGGCTGTGACAAGGTTAAAATTATGATTACAAGTTCCCTTGCTCCGGTAAAGATTGTTCCTATGGAGGGCGAAAGTTTTCTCTTCCTTGTACTGCCTGTCAGAATGAGAGCGGATATATAAAAATAAAAGGAAAATAAAATGGCAAAGATAGAACTTAAAATAGTAAGAAGGCCCAAATCCGTTTTTGTTTCGGAAAAAAGCGAACCGAAAGACATTGCTATACGCGATGAATATATAAAGCTGGATTCCTTTCTTAAATATGCCGGCGCGGTTCTTTCCGGCGGCGAAGCAAAGGAGCTTATACAGGGCGGAAAGGTTTCGGTGAACGGCGAGGTGTGCACCATGCGCGGCAAAAAAATGCGCCCGGGCGATGAAGCCGAAATAGGCGGAAAAATATACAGGGTGACCGCGGAATGATTTTCAGAAGACTTGAACTTTCAAGTTTCAGAAATATAAAAAGCCTTTCAATGGAGCCTTTTGAGGGAGTCAACATAATCTGCGGCGAAAATGCCCAGGGCAAAACAAACCTTATGGAGGCAATGTGGCTTTTTACCGGCGCAAAAAGCTTTCGCAAGACGAAGGACAGCGAATTTGTCAAAATAGGCGAAGAAAAAGCCACCCTTTATGCGGATTTTTTTGCGGAGGGGCGCGAGCAGAATGCCGAAATAAGCTTTTTCCCTTCAAAAGCAATGAAAAAAAACGGCATTGATATAAAAAGCGCTGCGGAATATGCGGGAACCTGCGGCGGGGTTGTTTTTTCGCCCGGTCAGATGAATCTGTTCCGTGACGGGCCGAAGGAGCGCCGCCGTTTGGCGGACACTTCACTCTGTCAGCTGTACCCAAAATATATTTCGCTGCTGGCGGATTACAAAAAGGTGCTGGAACAGAGAAACGCCGTGCTTAAAGACGCACGGTTTCACTCGGCGCTGCTTGATATGATTGAGGTTTATGACGCGCAGCTGGCGCGCCTTGGCGGAAGTATATTGAGAACGAGAATAAACTATTGCGAAAGCCTTAATAAAAAAGCGGCGGAAATATATGCCGGAATGTCGGGCGGAAAAGAAAAATTTGCCGCGGAATATTTGAGCACATGTTTTGAACAGGGTGAGCACGCAGATTCCGGCATGAGCACCGCAGAGCTTGCTCAAAAATTTTATGATAAGCTTTATGTTTCAAGAGGAACGGATATTGAGCACGGAGCAACCTCCGTCGGGCCGCACAGAGACGATATTGAGGTTACTTTGGATTCTCTTCCCGTGGCTTCTTTCGGTTCCCAGGGACAGCAGAGAAGCTGCATTCTTTCAATAAAGCTTGGTGAAGCAAAGCTTCTTGGCGAAGCCATGGGCGAACCGCCGCTTATATTGCTTGACGACGTTATGAGCGAGCTTGATTCCCGCCGGCGGGAATATATACTTAACAGCATAGGCGAAAGCCAGATTTTTGTTACCTGCTGCGACGAAGGACTTTTTTCAGGGCTTTCCGAAGGAAAGGTCTTTCATATGAAGGGCGGAGAAATTTTTTAAAGGCGGTGTTTTTATGTATCTTTTTCTCGGCGGCGATATTTCCGTAAGAGAAGACAGCATAATAGGCGTTTTTGATATGGACAACACCACCGTTGCCGCTTCGACAAGAAAGTTTCTTTCCCGTGCTCAAAAGGAAGGCAGGGTTGTTACGGTAAGCTATGAGCTTCCCAAAAGCTTTTGCCTTACTTCAGAGGGAAAAAAAGAAACGGTTTATATATCGCAAATTTCTCCCGCTACGCTTAAAAAGCGCGGCAATCCATTTGTTTTAAAATAATTATATATAAAAAATCCGTAAAAAACGGTTTATTTCAGGAGGTAAGCTGTGGAAAACACTCCGTTTGCTGTAGGCCAGGAAAAAGAGGCCTATGACGAAAACCAAATACAGGTTCTTGAAGGACTTGAAGCAGTAAGAAAAAGACCGGGTATGTATATCGGTTCAACAGGTCCAAAGGGTCTTCACCATCTTGTTTACGAGATTGTGGATAACGCTATTGACGAGGCTCTTGCGGGGTATTGTACCGATATTGACGTTGAAATTCTTCCCGGCAATATAATTAAAGTGGCTGACAACGGGCGCGGCGTTCCGGTAGGAATACATCACAAACTGGGAATTCCGGCTGTTACGGTGGTTTTCACCGTGCTGCACGCCGGCGGTAAGTTCGGCGGAAGCGGATATAAGGTTTCCGGCGGCTTGCACGGCGTCGGCGCCTCGGTAGTAAACGCCCTTTCCGAATGGCTTGAGGTAGAGGTCAAAAACGGCGAGCATATATATCGCCAGCGTTTTGAAAGAGGCGCTGCCGTAACCGACCTTGAGGTTGTGGGAGATACGACCGAAACCGGCACGACGGTTATATTCAAAGCGGACGGAGAGATTTTTGAAACTCTGGAATACGACTATGACGTGCTTTGCCAGCGCCTGCGCGAGCAGTCCTTCCTTAACGCGGGAGTGAAAATTCACTTTATTGATTCCCGCGACGCGGACAACGTAAGAAAAGAAACCTTTCATTACGAAGGCGGCATAAAGAGTTTTGTAAGCTATATACACAAGAAAAAAGGTCTTGAAGTAATTCACCCCGACGTGCTGTACTTCTCTGCAAGAAACGGAGATTCCACCGCCGAGGTTGCAATGCAGTATAACGACAGCTATAACGAGCTTGTGCTCAGCTTTGCCAACAACATTCATACGGTGGACGGCGGTACTCACGAAATGGGCTTTAAGAGCGCCTTGACCAGGGTGTTCAACGATTACGGAAGAGAGCACAAAATTCTTAAGGACGGCGACAAAAACCTTTCGGGCGACGACGTCCGCGAAGGACTCACCGCAGTTGTTTCCGTAAAGCTTACCAATGCGGAGTTTGAGGGACAGACAAAAACAAAGCTTGGCAATACTGAAATGCGCACCATGGTGGACAATATGCTTTACGATAAGCTTAAAACTTATTTTGAAGAAAACCCCGCCGTGGCAAAAGCAATATTTGAAAAATCTTTGGGCGCGGCAAGGGCAAGAGAAGCCGCCCGCCGCGCAAGAGAAACCGCAAGAAGAAAATCCGTGCTTGAAAGCGCCCAGCTTCCCGGAAAGCTTGCGGATTGCTCCGATAAGGATAATGTAAACACCGAAATTTATATCGTAGAGGGCGATTCCGCAGGCGGCTCCGCAAAAATGGGACGCGACCGCACCTTCCAGGCAATTTTGCCGCTTTGGGGCAAAATGCTCAACGTGGAAAAGGCAAGAATTGATAAAGTTTATAACAACGACAAGCTTACTCCCGTGGTTTTGGCACTGGGCTGCGGAATCGGCGATGAATTGGATTTAAGCAAGCTGCGCTACGGCAAAATCATTATCATGGCGGATGCCGATGTGGACGGTTCTCATATCAGAACCCTTTTGCTCACTTTCTTCTTCCGCTATATGCGCCCCCTTATTGAAGAGGGACATGTTTATATCGCACAGCCGCCGCTTTACAAGATAACCAAGGGCAAAAAAGTACGCTATGCCTATTCCGATTTGGAAAGGGACGAGCTTTTGGCGGAAATGTATCCCGAGGGAACACAGAAAAGCGACGTTCAGCGCTATAAAGGTCTTGGTGAGATGAACCCGGAACAGCTTTGGGAAACAACAATGGACCCGGAACGCAGAATTATGCTTCGCGTTAACCTTGAGGACGCGGCTTCCGCGGACGAAGTGTTCACCATTCTTATGGGCGACAAGGTTGAACCCAGAAAAGAATTTATTGAAACCAACGCAAAATATGTACAAAACCTTGATATTTAACGGAGGAGCAGTTTTATGAGCGGAAGTATACTTGAAGCAATGAGCTTCAGAAAAAAACCGAAACAGGAGATAAAACGCATTGAGGTTTCTGAATACGGCGAGCCTAAATATCAGTTTACCCACAGAATAAGCCTTGAAGAATACCGTGAATACAACATGAATGTTTCACAGCACAGCATAGAAGTGGACAAAAAGCTGAAAAAATACGGCGCTATTATTATGGGCGTAATTTCAGCCGCGTTTCTTATATTGTCAATTACGAATTTTGACCTTCCCCAGTTCCTTGCGGAAGGAAGATCCTTCGGTCAATGGTTAAGCTATACCGGTTTTATGTTCTATTTTATTGTGTTTCTTATGTCGGGCTTTCTTTGCTATCACCTTGGAACCTTCTATAAAAAATTCCCCAAAAGAATTGAAAAGGCAACAAAGGAATATTATGAAAGCACGCCCTATCTTACCAACGATATAACTCTTGCGGTTTATGAGGAAGGCGTACTTGAAAAAGCAATAGTACGCGACGAATTTTTCCCATGGGAAAAATTCCAGCGCTGCTGGGAAAGCGAAAACGTGGTTTACCTTGAATTCAATCTTGCAAACCAGCTCTTTATAGGAAAGCATAATTTTGAGGAAAAAGGCGTTGACATAAAGGAATTTATGGATTATTGCAACGGGCACATTGAAGAAGCAAGACGCCTTGCCGAAGAAAAGGAAGCTGCCGAAGAGGCCCGGGAGGAAGAGGAAGAACGCGAATTTGAAGAAAACAAAAAGAAAATAGCGGAGCTTGAACAGCAGGCAGAGAAAGAAGAACAGAAAGGCGAAGAATAACGCCCGCCCGACCAAGCCGCAACTTTAAAATAATTGAACGGAGGAAACCGTTTTGGACGAAAAAGACATATATAAAGACGAAGAACTGGCGGAGCTTGACCTTACGGACGATATGCCCCATTCCAAGCTTATTGACGTGAACATAGAAAAGGAAATGAAAAAATCCTTCCTTGACTATTCCATGTCGGTAATCGTTTCCCGTGCTCTTCCTGATGTGCGCGACGGACTTAAGCCGGTTCACAGAAGAATACTCTATACCATGTATGAAAACGGTCTTGACCCATCAAAGCCATACCGCAAATGCGCCGACACCGTCGGTAACGTACTTGGTAAATATCACCCTCACGGCGACGCTTCCGTATACGACGCCATGGTAAGACTTGCGCAGGATTTCTCTCTGCGTTATCCGCTGGTTGACGGTCACGGAAACTTCGGTTCAATTGACGGCGACCCGCCCGCCGCATACCGTTATACCGAAAGCCGTATGAGCAAAATGGCAACCAAAATGCTCACGGATATTGATAAAGACACAGTCGACTTTATGTCGAACTACGACGACCGCCTTAAAGAGCCGGTGGTGCTTCCCGCCCGCTTCCCCAGCCTTTTGGTGAACGGAAGCATGGGCATTGCGGTAGGTATGGCGACAAACATTCCGCCCCACAACCTTCGCGAAACTACGGACGCCGTCTGCTGCCTGATTGACAATCCGGATGCAACCCTTGACGAGCTTATGGAGCACATAAAAGGGCCGGATTTCCCCACCGGCGGCATTATTATGGGCAGAGCCGCCATCCGCGCGGCGTATGCCACCGGCAGAGCAAAAATCACCCTTCGTTCCTGCACCGAAATTCAGGAATGGAAAAACGACCGTTACCGCATAATTGTAAGCGAGATTCCCTACGGCGTTAACAAAGCCCGTCTTATTGAAAGTATTGCCGACCTTGTAAAGGAAAAGCGCATAGAAGGAATTTCCGACCTGCGCGACGAATCCGACCGCGAGGGTCTGCGCATTGTCATCGAGCTTAAGCGCGAAGCCAACGCCCAGGTGGTGCTCAATCAGCTCTTTACCTACACCCAGCTTCAGGATACCGTGGGCGTTATTATGCTTGCTCTTGTCAACGGTCAGCCGAAGGTACTCACCCTTAAGGAAATTCTTCAGAACTACATCGACTTCCAGCGAGAGGTTATCACCCGCCGCACCAGATTCGACCTTGGCAAGGCGAAGGAACGCCAGCACATACTGGAAGGCTATAAAATCGCCCAGGATAATATTGACGAGGTTGTTCACATAATCCGTACCGGCCGCGACGACAACGAAAACCGTCCGCGCCTTATGGAGCGCTTCGGTCTTTCTGAAATTCAGGCGAACGCAATTCTTGCCATGCGCCTTGGCCGTCTTTCCGCACTTGATGTGGAGAAGATTGAAAACGAACTGCGTGATATTACAAAGCGGATTGAAGAACTGGAAGCAATCCTTGGGGATATTCATCTGGTTGACAACATTATCAAGACCGAAATCAAAGAAATTTCCGACAAATTCGGCGACGACCGCCGCACCTCCATTGAAACCATCGGCGGCGAAATGGATATTGAGGATCTTATCCCCGTGGAGGACAGAGTTGTTACACTTACTCATTTCGGATATATCAAGAGCCAGTCCGTGGATACCTATAAGGCGCAGCGCCGCGGCGGCAGAGGTATTTCCGGCATGACCCGCCGTGACGAGGACTTTGTGGAAAACCTGTTTGTTGCTTCCACCCACGACTTTATTCTCTTCTTTACCAGCAAGGGCAGAGTGTTCCGCATAAAGGGCTATGAAATTCCCGAAAGCCAGCGCGCGGCGCGCGGCGCGAACATAATCAACCTGCTGCAAATCGAGCAGGATGAAAAAGTAACCGCCATGATTAAAATCGGCGGCGTAATCGACAACGAAAACACCTACCTTACCATGATTACAAAGCAGGGCGTTATCAAGCGTACCCGCCTTACCGCTTACCGCAATGTGCGCAAGGGCGGCCTTAACGCCATAAGCCTTGACGAGGGCGACGAGCTTAAATGGGTGCGTATGACCGGAGGCGAGGACGAGCTTATCGTTGCAACGCACGACGGTATGGCAATCCGCTTTGCGGAATCCGACGCGCGCGAGCTTGGAAGAACCGCCCGCGGCGTAAAGGCAATCGCCCTTGACGAGGGCGACGAGGTTGTGGGCGTTGAGGTTGTTACTGCGGGCAAGCGCCTTTTGACCGTAAGCGAAAACGGTCAGGGTCGCCGCACCGATTTTGAGGATTACCGTATTCAGAACCGCGGCGGCAAGGGAATCCAGAACTATAAAAACGGCGAAGTGGCCGGAATTAAGGCAGTTATGGATGACGACGACGTTATTCTTATCAGCGACGACGGCGTTATTATCAGAATCAACGTGGGCGAAATCAACGTGCAGTCCCGCTATGCGGCGGGCGTGCGCGTAATGAGAATAGGCGAAGGCAACCGCGTTGTTAACCTTGCGGTGGCGCCCAGAAGCGCCGACGGAGATAAGAGCGAGGACGAGGACATTCCCGAAGGAACCGTTGAGCACGAAGACACCGAAACGGAAAACAATGCTCAAAATGCGGAAAACCCTGATGCTCAAGCCAAAAATTAAGGCAAAGCCAATTAAATAAAGAAATAACCCTGCGCCGTAAAACCGGCGCAGGGTTATTTCTTTTACGGACAAATTGCGCGCTTAAAAAAACATGAGCAAAAAATACGGCCACATAAAATCTTTTCCTTTTCCAAAAAAAGCATGGTGTATTTATTTGATATTATCACAAAATGAGATATAAGTCGATATCTCGTTTTGTGATTTTTTATAATAGAAAAAAGGCGGAGGTGGGTTTAATATGCGGCTTAAAGATATGCGCGAGGACAGGGATATTACGCAAAAAGAAATTGCGGAATTTTTACACATAAAGCAAAATACCTATTCGCAGTATGAAACCGGTCAGCGCCAGCTTCCGGTGGATACGCTTATCAAGCTTGCACTTTTTTTCAACACCTCTACGGATTATATTCTGGAACTTACTGACGAAGCAAAGCCGTACCGCCGAACAGGAAGATAGATTAAAGGAGAAGAATATGTTTTTTAATATGTTTGAAATAATGGAGGGACTGTTTTTTGTTGTATTTATAATTGTTGCCGTTACTATTGCCGCAACGGCTGTAATGTCGCTGCGGACGGCAAAAAGGCAGTACGATAACCGCGAAAAAAGCCATTTTGAAGATGCTGCGCCGAACAGTAAAGAAACAAAAACAGATAAAAAACAGGCGTTTTGCCCGTTTTGCGGAGCGCCCCTTGATGAAAACGATGAAAAATGCACGTATTGCGGAGCAAGAATATAGCACAAAAAATTCTATATTCGATTAAATGATAGCATGCATAAAGAAAAATTCAAAATATCTTTATTTTATTTTTGATAAAAAAACAAAAAAGCCCTGAACAATAGTGTTCGGGGCTTTTTTACCGAAAAAAAAGAAAGAACTGAAAAGAAAGTTTTTTATAAAAATGAATTTTTGCATAAGCAGAACTTGCAAAAGTATATTTTATAGGTTCAAGTGTTTTTGATACAAAGACACTTTTTAGTAAAGAAAAAGCCGGAATAACCGGCCGTTTCTGCTGCTGCAATTTTTGTTTATCTTACGATGGAAGCAATAAGAGCAAAGATGGCTTTTACGATTCCGTTGCCTTTTCTTTCGCAGAAAAGAGCGGAAGAATCCTCGCAGTAAGCCATATTTTCGTCCTTGCTCCAACGAGCAAACTCAAGGTCGCGTCCTTCAAGCTGGCAGGCGTAATCGGTGATGGAAGCATAAGTGTTAATCATAATAGTAATTCCTTTCTATATCGGGCGGCGGGGCAATTCCCCGGCTGCCAGCGTTTTTTATTTATTTCTGTCCTTTAGCGATGTACATTATACGCAGGATTCAATTCATAATCAAGTATTTTAAGAGTAAAATGTGCACAAAAACAGACAGGAGTTTTTGTGCAAAAAGCACAAAAATGTATATTCGCCATAAAATATAAAGGATTTTATACATTTTTGTCTTTGTAAATGTATAAATCATCGGAAAATGTATAAAAATTTTTTTGAAAAAAACGAAAAAAACCGCATAATTCAGCCGTTTATCGCTTTAACTGAATAAAATATGTGTTTTGCATATACACAGATGTAACCGCAAAACATACCGAAATACCGTATAAAAGAAAAAATCCTTCGGGAAGAGAATCCGAAGGACTTTTGTGTGATGATTTTGTGATTATTACTCGTTTTCGTAGCGCAGTGCCTCAAGAACGGTTTTCATAAGCTCTATTGGGCGCTCGCCGGTTTTAAGCGCGGCGGTAAGGTGCGGGCGCTTGCTCATAAGGTCAACGGTAAGCCTTCCCTGCAGCTTTTGCGTTGCCACGCTTATGCGCTCAAGGTCAAGCTCCTTCGGGAAGAAAAGTAGTGCGGAGTCGTTCTGCCGAATTTCCGTAATGCCAAGGGCGGAAGCCATATTGCGCAAAGTTGCCACTTTGATAAGCCCCATAACCGCCGTGGGTGGCTCGCCGAAGCGGTCGATAAGCTCGTCGATTACGTCCGCCGCGTCCTCCTGGCTGCGGATGGCGGCAATGCGCTTGTAAATATCCACCCTTTGGTTGAGATCTTTGATATATTCCTCCGGAATATGGGCGTCAAGGGCAATATCCACGGCGCACTCCTCCGCCTCCGGCGGCGGCGCCTCGCCCTTTTCCTCGGCTATTGCCTCGGAAAGCAGGCGGACGTACATTTCATAGCCCACGGATTCCATGTGACCGTGCTGGTTTGCGCCCAGAATGCTGCCCGCTCCGCGGATTTCAAGGTCGCGCATGGCAATTTTAAATCCGGAGCCGAACTGGGTAAAATCTCTGATTGCGGAAAGGCGCTTTTGCGCCACGTCGGAAATTGCCTTTCCTCTTGTGAAGGTGAAATAGGCAAAGGCGCGCCTGTTTGAACGCCCCACCCTGCCCCGCAGCTGATAAAGCTGTGAAAGACCAAGGCGGTCGGCATTTTCGATAATAAGTGTGTTGCAATTGGGCACATCAACGCCGCTTTCGACTATGGTGGTGCACACAAGTATATCGGTTTCCTGCTCGATGAGCCCGCGCCAGATTTCAGAAAGCTCCTCCTCGCCCATTTTGCCGTGGGCAAAGGCAATGCGTGCATCGGGAAGGTCGCGCTGAAGCGCCGCGGCGCAGGCGGAGATACTCTCTATGTTGTTGTGAAGATAGAACACCTGACCGCCCCGGCGAAGCTCCTTTTTAATTGCTTCAAGTATAACGCCCCGGTCGTATTCCATAACATAGGTCTGAACCGGGTGGCGGTCCTGGGGAGCTTCCTCTATGGTTGACATATCCCTAATGCCGCTCATTGCCATATTAAGAGTGCGCGGAATGGGCGTTGCGGAAAGGGTAAGCACGTCCACGGAGGTTTTAAGCTCCTTAAGGCGCTCTTTGTGCGCCACGCCGAAGCGCTGTTCCTCGTCTATTATGCAAAGACCGAGGTCTTTGAATTCCACGTCCTTTTGCAAAATTCGGTGAGTGCCTATGATTATGTCAATTTCGCCGGTTTTAAGGCGGCGGACTATTTCCTCCTGCTGCTTCGGGGTGCGGAAGCGGGATAGCAGCTCCACGGTTATGGGGAACCCGTCCATGCGCTGCATAAAGGTCTGGTAGTGCTGCCAAGAGAGTATGGTGGTGGGAACGAGCACCGCCACCTGCTTTCCGTCCATAACAGCCTTGAATGCGGCGCGAATTGCAACCTCTGTCTTGCCGAAGCCCACATCTCCGCAGAGAAGTCTGTCCATGGGGCGCGCCATTTCCATATCGTGCTTGATTTCTTCAATGCAGCGGAGCTGGTCGTCGGTTTCTTCATATGGGAACCTGTCCTCAAAGTCGCGCTGCCAGTCGGTATCCGGGCTGAAGGCGAAGCCTTCCGTATGCATACGCTTGGAATAAAGGGCGATAAGCTCCTTTGCCATATCCTTGACTGCGGCGCGAACCCGGCTGCGGGTGCGCTGCCATTCGGTGGAGTTGAGCTTGTTAAGCTTTACGCCGGAATCTTCACGCGGACCGACATACTTTGACACAAGGTCAAGCTGGGTTACCGGAACATAGAGCATATCCGTTCCGGCATAGCGTATGGCAATATAATCCTTTACAACGCCGCGGATATCCTGCTTTACAATTCCCTGAAAAATGCCTATGCCGTTGGTAACGTGAACCACATAGTCGCCGGGGGAAATATCGGAAAGGCTTTTAAGCGGGTTTTCTGACTTTTTGAACCGGCGGCGTTTGCCCTTTTGAGCGGCAACTTTCTTTTGGGCGATTACGGCAATTTTCGACTGGGGAAATTCCGTTCCGCAGGAAAGGCTGCCCTCCGTGACGAACACCGTTCCGGGGGAAATTTTGCCGTCAAGGGCGAACGCCGCGTTTATATTATTGTTTATAAGGTCGGTGGTAAGGGCGTGGGCGGCGCGCTCCGTGCCGCAAAGCACCACCACCGTGTATTTGCGCGCCATATAATCCTTTATGTCGTCAAGAAGGCTTTCAAGCTCGCCGCCCCAGGGCGAAAGAGTAAGCGCGCCGAAATCGGCGACGGTGCGCACGAGAACTTCGCCAACCGTGCGCACAAAGGAATCTATGAGCACGGTGTTCGGGCTGTCGAGCACGGAATTCAGCTCCGTCTGGTCAATGCTGAATCTGTCGCACCCGGGAAAGAGAATTCCCTCCTCAAAAAGTATGGAAATATCCTCGTTTTGCTGCGCGGCAAGGCTTTTGAGCACGCCCTTTAGCGTAATATACTCGGAAACGCAGATTACCGCCTCCGGCATATAGTCGAAAAGCGACGCAGGGAACTTATAAATAAGGGGAAGATATCTGTCCGGTGCGGAAAGCCCCAAACCGGAATCGAGCCGCTGCAAATCCTCCTCTATATGCGCCTTTGCGGCGACGCCGTGTTTTCCCCTTAACTTTGAATACGCTTCTTTGAGCACGGAAATGAGCACGGCCTTTGAATCCGGAAGAACCTCACGAGCGGGAGCAATCGAAATGCTTTCAATTTCTGCCGTGCGGCGCTGGGTTTCAAGGTCAAAGAAAGCGACGGAGTCAATTTCATCGCCCCAAAATTCAATTCGGGCGGGATTTTGCTCCTGCGGAGAATAAAAATCAAGTATGCCGCCGCGAACGGAAAACTGGCAAGGGCCGTCCACCTGAGCGCGGCGCTCGTAGCCCGCCTTTGAAAGGCGCTCCGCAAGGTTGCGTATGTCGGCGCTGTCGCCCCGGGAAAGGGTAAAGGTATTGTATTTATATGTTCCCGGCGGCAGGGTGAACTGCATGGCGGCCTCCGCGGAGGAAACCACAATGTCGCATTCGCCCAAAAGAATCCGCCCAAGCACCGAAAGACGGCGCTGCTCATAATCGTTGGAAGCACCCTCCGCGCCGCGGAAGCGAAAATCCTTTGCGGGATAAAGGGCGCAGCGTTCGCCGGAGCAAAGCTGAAATATATCCTCGTACATTTTTGCGGCGGTGGGTTCGTCGGGAGTTATAAGCAGAACGGGCTGCTTTTTTCTTTGGCTTATGCCGTAGGCAAGCATGGCGCGCTGGGCTCCGGTAAGCCCGGCGGCATAAACGGGCGCAGAAAAGCCCCGCCCAAGCGCGGAAAGCACCTGTCGGAACTGCGGAACGCCGTCTAAAAGTTCAAGTAACATAGAAAGCTCCAGTCTTATAAAAATCCCTGTGGGAAAAATTCGGCTTAATTATATTTGCCCATGGCCTCTTCAATTCTGCCGTCCATTATAAGCTTAAGGGCGTCGGCGGTATTGTCAAAAGCCGGCGAAAGGACTTTAAGCTCCTCATCGCTGTATTTGCTGAGCACCCAATCGGCAAGGTCCCAGCCCTCCGGCTTTTGACCCATGCCGATTTTGATTCGCGGAAATTCGTTGCTGCCGGAAAGATATATGATATTCTTTATTCCGTTATGTCCGCCGTCGCTTCCCTTTTTGCGGATACGCATTTTGCCCAGGGGCAGGGTTGTATCGTCAAAGACCACAATTACGCGGTTGATGGGAATTTTGTAAAAATCCATGGCGGCGCAGACCGCTTCGCCGGAAAGGTTCATATAGGTGCAGGGCTTCATAAAGAAAACGCGGTGGCCGCCAAGCTCGCCGAGAGCGGTATAGGATTTGAATTTAAGGCGATCGATTTTTATATGCGCGGATTCCGCAACGCGGTCGATTGCCATAAATCCCGTATTGTGGCGTGTTCTGTCATATTCCGTGCCGGGGTTGCCAAGACCGGCGACTATAAATTCCGGCGGACCGGAAACCTCGTTTTTCTTTCCTATCTGTTTAAAAAGATCCCAAATGTCTGCCATATATCCTCCAAAAATCAGTAAGCGGGAATGAAAAAGCTCCAGGGAGCGGTGAGCACCGCCACAAAAAGAGCAAGACGGTGAACCTGACTCTTTTCAAGCCCGGTATTCTTAAAAGCGATGAACCTGTCAAAGACATAGATAAGCGCCGACGCCGTGAGCACGGCGCAGAAAATTATAAGCGCGGAGCCTACGCCGGAAAGAGGGTTTGTAACTGCGGCGGAATAGAATGCTTCCGCAGGGGTGCCTTCAAGCAGAAAAAGAAGTGCGAAAAGAATTGCCGCAGAGATTAAATCTGCAAGAAAGCCGAGCAAAAACACCTTAAAAATACATTTTTTCCAAAGCGTTTTGCCCATTTTGCGGCAAACGAAGTGCGACGCCAAAAAAAGCACCGCTGAATCCACGGCAAAATTCACCGGAATTGTTACAAGCAAGTCCGGCGGCATAAACATAAGAAACCAAAGGGGAAAAAGAATGTTATAAAGTCGGATTTCGCTTTTCTTCACAGGGCAGCTCTCCTTTTTTTTAATGCGCCGCAAGCCATGTTTTGCCTATTCCTACGGAAACCTTTAGCGGAACGGAAAGAGCGGCGGCATTTTCCATTTCATAGCGAAGAATATCAGCCGCCTTTTCGGCGCAGCTTTCTGCTGCTTCGACAATAAGCTCGTCGTGAACCTGCATAATCAGCTTTGCGTCAAGGCTTTCTTCCTCAAGGCGGCGCTGTACGCGCACCATTGCAATTTTTATTATATCCGCGGCCGTGCCCTGAATGGGCATATTGCGGGCGACACGCTCGCCAAAGGCGCGCACGGCGCGGTTTGAGGCGGTAAGCTCCGGAAGATAGCGCCGCCTGCCATAGGCGGTCACCGCATAGCCGCAGTTTTTCGCCTTTTCGATGGATTCCTTCATATAGCGGTCAACGCCGCTGTAATGCTTTAGATAGCTGTTTATATAATCCTGGGCTTCCTTGTAGGAAACGCCGATGTTCTCGCCAAGGCTGAAAGCGCCGATTCCGTAAACTATGCCGAAATTGACCGCTTTTGCCCTGCTTCGCATCTGGGAGGTGACAAAATCCTCCGGCACGCCGAAAACCTGCGCGGCGGTCTGGGTATGAATATCCGTGCCGCCGGTAAAGGCGGAAATCATATTTTTGTCGCCGGAAAGGTGGGCAAGAACGCGCAGCTCGATTTGGGAATAGTCGGCGTCAATAAGGGTTTTGCCCTCTTCCGCCACAAAAAAGCCGCGCATTCTGCTGCCAAGCTCCGTCCTTATGGGAATGTTCTGAAGGTTCGGCTCAAGGGAGCTTATGCGCCCGGTGCGTGTTTCTTTCTGGTTAAAGCGGGTGTGAACCCTGCCGTCCGGCGCAAGCGCCGCCAAAAGCCCGTCAACATAGGTGGAACGCAGCTTTGTAAGCTTGCGGTATTCCAAAATTTCGTCAACGACGGGGTGATAGGTGCGAAGCTCCTCAAGCACGTCGGCGCTTGTGGAATAGCCGCTTTTGGTCTTTTTCTTTGCGGGAAGGCCAAGCTTTTCAAAAAGGATTACCCCAAGCTGCTTCGGCGAAAGAATGTTGAATTTTTCCCCCGCAAGTTCGTAAACAAGCGCTTCCTTTTCGTCAATTTTTGCGGAAAGCTCTTTTTCAAATTCGCGTATGCCGTCCGGGTCAAGCTTAAATCCGGAAAGCTCCATTTCGGCAAGAACGGCAGCCAGGGGCAGTTCGATTTCAAAAAGAAGTTTTGCTTCGCCGCAGCTTTCAAGCTCTTTTAAAAGCAAATCGCAAAGCGAGCCGAAAACCGCCGCTTTATTAAGAATTTCCGCGTGTCCGTCGGGAATTTCAGAAAGCTCCGACGCTTTTGCGTGATAAATCTGGGCAAGGCGAAGAACGGAATAATCATCGCCGGTTACGCTTAAAATATATCCCGCAAGACCGGAATCCATAACGCAGTTGTTAACCTTTGAACCGTGGCAGACTGCCCAGCGGCAAAGGAATTTCAAATCATCCGTGCGTTTTTCGGAAGGCGAAGCAAGAAAAGCACCGAAGGCGGAATTAAAGAAAAATCCGTCGTTTTCAAAAAGGTATATTTTATCATTTGCGATAACCGCGGCGGACAGAAGGTCGTCGCCCGCGGCTTCAAAAAGCACGTCTGCCGACGGAAGATTAGCAAGCTTTGCCAAAAGGGAGCAGTCCGCCGCTTCCACGGTGATTTTGCCGCGGATTTCTGCCCGCTCCGGCTGTATTTCGGGAACCTTTGCGGGGTCAAGACCAAGGCGGTCAATCATCTTGTACATTTCAAGGCGGGCTAAAAGCACGGCCGCGGCGGCTTCGTCCCCGGGCGCTTTTCGGTAATCCTCAAGATTTTCTGAAATGGGCGCAAAGCGGTCGATTTTGCCAAGGCGAAGGCTGAGCATGGCGGAATCTTTTCCGGCTTCCAGCTTTTTGAGCACGGAAGGCTTTGCCTCAATTTCACCAAGGTGCTCATATATATAATCAACGCTGTGATAGCGCCCGATTAAATCAAGGGCGGTTTTCTCCCCTATTCCGGGAACGCCGGGGATGTTGTCGCTGGAATCGCCCATAAGCGCCTTTACCTGAATAAGCTCTTTTGGGGTAACGCCGTATTTTTCCATAACGGCGTCCTCGTCCATCATTTCAGAGACGGAAGCGCCCATTTTTGTGGAAGCAAGGCGCACCTTTGTGTGCGGGCCGATAAGCTGAAGGCTGTCGCGGTCGCCGGTGGAGATGAAGCATTCGCCGCCCTGCTCTTCGCAAAGGCGCGAGATTGTGCCGAGAATGTCGTCGGCTTCCCACCCCTCCGTTTCAATTACCGGGTAGCCAAGGTCGCGCAAAAGCTCCTTTATCACGGGGAACTGGTCAAGAAGCTCTTTCGGCGTTGGGTGCCGCCCCGCCTTATATTCGCCGTACATTTTGTGGCGGAAGGTCGGCGCGTGAACGTCAAAGGCAAAAACAACGGCGTCGGGCTTTACCTCCGCCATTGAGGAAAGCAATATGTTAAGAAAACCGTATATTGCGTTGGTAAAAAAACCATCCTTTGTGGTAAGCACTTTTATTCCGTAATAAGCGCGGTTCATAATGCTGTTTGAATCTACCGCAAGAATACGCATGCTTCTTCCTCCGTTTTTATTTATAGGATTTATAAGAATAATTATAGCATATAATTTTAAGCTATGCTATAATTATTTTGTATAGCGGAAAATTCCGCCGCGGAAAGGGAATATGCAATATTTTTTGCTGAAAGGTAAAAATTTATGAAACGAAAGTTTTTTTTAAAGGCACTTATATTATTGGCGGGCGCCGCGCTGGCGGCGCAGCTTTGCGCGTGCAGCGTGCCCGCAGGCAACGTGATAAGCGGACAAGGAAGTCTTTCTTACTCGGAAGAAAGCGAAGCTTCTCTTTCGGAAGCGGAGCAGTCATCAGAGCCGGAGCAGTCATCAGAGCCGGAGGAGGTTTTGCAGCCGAAAATAACCCTTTCGTCAAACGAGGTTCAGCGCGGAAGCTTTATGATTGTGCGAATTGAAAATTATGACGGCAAAGCCGTTGAATATAAAGACTTTCTTGGATATGAGAGAAGCTTTTTTGAATATGACGGCGGTTGGCTTTCGCTTATTCCCGTAAAAACCGCCGCCAAAGCCGGAAACTATGTGCTTACCATAATTCTTGACGGAGTTCGTTATGACAACGACATAACCGTTACGGAGCGGGATTTTGAAGAGCAGTATCTGACTGTTTCTCCCTCAACGCTTGAACAGACCCTTGAAAGCGACTATGCCCAAACGGAATTTTACGAAAAAGCGGAGCCCATGAAAAAGGTTTTCACCCCGCAAAAGCTTTGGAACGGCGAGTTTATTTGCCCGCTGGAGGCGGAATATAAGGTTTCGACAAGCTTCGGCACACACCGCACCTTTTCCAACGGCGCCACGGAAAGGCACAATGCCGTTGACATGGCCGCAAAGGGCGGCACGCCGGTTTTGGCAACAAACAGCGGCAGCGTAATTTTTGCGCAGTATCTTCAGCTTACGGGAAACACGGTTATTATTGACCACGGCATGGGGGTATTAAGCTGGCATTACCATATGCGTTCAATAGATGTAAACGAGGGCGATTTTGTGGAAAAGGGCACAAAAATAGGCGAAGTGGGAACCACGGGTCTTTCAACGGGAAACCACCTTCATTTCGGAATTACCGTGGGCGGAATTTTTACCGACCCCATGAAAGTTGTGGGAACGGAACCTCAAATTGATTTTTGGAAGGCGGAAGCTTGATGAAAATAGGAAATATCGAATTGCCGAAAACCGCGGCGCTTGCCCCCCTTGCAGGGGTGGCTGACCGCGCAATGAGGGAAATTTCAAGGGAATACGGCGCCTGTTGGACGGTGGGCGAAATGACAAGCTCAAAAGGGCTTTCTTACGGAAGCAGAAAATCGGCGGAGCTTCTTGAAATAGGCGAAGCCGAAAGGCCCACCGCCGTTCAGCTTTTCGGAAGCGAACCGGAAACCATGGCCCTTGCGGCGAAAATGGCGCTTGAATATAAGCCGGAGGCCATCGACATAAATTTCGGCTGCCCCGTTCCCAAAGTTGCGGGAAACGGGGGCGGAAGCGCCCTGATGAAGGACCCAAAGCTTGCCGGACGCATTGTTGAGGCGGTGGTGCGGGCTGTGGATATTCCCGTTACCGTAAAGTTTCGTGCCGGCTGGGACAGCGAGCATATAAACGCCGTGGAATTTGCAAAAATCTGCGAGGACGCCGGCGCGGCCGCCCTTACGGTTCACGGAAGAACCAGAATGCAGATGTTTGCGCCGCCTGTGGACCTTGATATAATCCGCAGGGTGAAAGAGACGGTAAGCATTCCCGTAATCGGCAACGGAGATATAGATTCGCCGGAGGCGGCAAAAAGAATGTATGACGAAACGGGCTGCGACCTTGTTATGGTCGGCCGCGCAGCCATGGGCAACCCGTGGATATTCCGCCGGATAGAACACTATATGCAAACCGGCGAGCTGCTTTCGGAACCCACGCCGAAAGAGAGAATGACCGTCCTGAAAAAACACGTTGAGCTGCTTTGCAGATACAAAGGGGAATATATAGGCATGAGAGAAGCGCGCAAACATTCCTCATGGTATATTAAAGGCATGCGCGGCGCTTCCGAATTCAGGCGGGAATGCGGAGAAATTACTTCGCCCGAGGATCTTGAAAGGCTTATTGACAGGGTGCTCGGTTCCTGCGAAGAATGAAGGCAGAACGGGCGCTTCCTGCACGGAATCTGCCTCTGAAAAAGCACCGAATGAATAAAAAGCGAGCACTATTCACATTTCCCAATTTGTTACAAGACTATGAACAAATATAATCTAAAGTATTAAATCGACGAATTCCACAGCTAAAAAAGTTACTAATCCCATTATAAAGCGGTTTTGTTGATTACTATGTTGAAAATGTTGAAAACCTTTAATTTTTAGGTGTTGAAAGCTGAAAAAACAAAGTTTTCAACATAAAGAATGTTGAAAGGGTTGAAAAGTGCTCATAAAAACCGCTTTTTCAAGCGGTTGAGCACAAAAAGAAACTTTCTTTATCCAAAAAATTACTGTGGAAAAGTCAAAATGAGCACGAAAAACCAAAGTAAAAAAGGAAAAAAACGGGTGAGGTAAAAAGTGAATATTTTTCCCGAAGCGGGGATGTATATTCATGTCCCCTTTTGCATATCAAAATGCAAATATTGCGACTTTTATTCCCTTACAAATAAAGAAGAACTTATGCCCGAATATGTAAAAAGGCTTAAAAATGCGCTGGAATATTACCGAAACCGCTATGCAAGGCGTTATAACTCTTTGTATTTCGGCGGCGGAACGCCTCTGCTTTTGGGGGAAGAACACCTTTGCGACATTATGGCAAGCGCTGCCCCGCTTCTTTCAAAGCGGGCAGAGGTTACGGCGGAGGGAAACCCCGCAGCGGGCGGCAAAATTGATTTCGGCGCGCTTAAAGCCGCCGGAGTCAACCGCATTTCCCTGGGACTTCAAAGCTCAAACGAGCGGGAGCTTGCCGCCCTGGGAAGGATTCATTCGCCAAAGGACGCCGAGGATACGGTAAAGGCGGCGCAAAGGGCGGGAATTGAAAATATTTCTCTTGACATTATGATAGGAATTCCCTATCAGACGAAGGAAAGCCTTATTGAAAGCGCGCGCTTTTGTGCCGCCCTTGGGGCAAAGCACATTTCGGCATATATGCTTAAAATTGAAGAGAGCACTCCACTGGCGTTGTCCCCCCTGCGGCTGCTCTGTGCCGGAGAGGACGAAACCGCAGAGCTTTATCTTTCCCTTTGCGGCGAGCTTTCGCGCCTTGGCTTTGAGCAATACGAAATATCGAATTTTGCGAAACCGGGGTTTGAATCCCGCCACAACCTTAAATATTGGCGCTGTGAGGAATATCTCGGCATAGGCCCCGCCGCACATTCCTTTATGGAGGGTCGCCGCTTTTATTTTGACAGGGACATAAACGAATTTATGACAAAGCCTTTCGGCGAGCAGGAGCGCGAGGAAGGCAGCGGCGGCGGCGCGGAGGAATTTGCAATGCTTAGGCTGCGCCTTACAGAGGGGCTTGACACGGCGGAGCTTGCGGAAAAATATCCGGACGCAAACGCCGAAGGCATTCTTCGCAGGGCGGCGCTTTATGTTCCCGCAGGGCTTGTGAATATTGAAGGAAAAAGAATCAGCTTTACGCCAAAGGGTTTTTTGCTTTCAAACACCCTTACGGCGGAAATTCTTTATGAATAACGAAAGGAGAAAAAATGAGCAGAAAGAAAAACCCGGCGGCGCTTATTGCCGGAATTGCGGCGACGGTAATCGGAGTTTCAATAATTGCGGTGGCGGTGCTTGCGGTGGCGGGCATAATAACCTTTGACAAACCGGTGGGAAGCGCAAGCGCCGACAAAGCCGAAAACGAAGAGCCGTCGGCGGTTATTGCCGAAGCAAAAAACAAGGACCTTGAATGGCAGACGGCAGAGCTTTCTTCGGAGGACATAACCGCAACGGTGGAAACCGAAGCGGGCAGCTTTGTAATCAAGCTTTATCCCGGCGCCGCGGCGGACAGATTCACCCTGCTTGCCGGGGACGGAAGCTTTGCTTCCGTCGGGTTTTCAACCCTTGCGGAAAATATGTTCATACAGTGCCCTGCCATTTCCGAAGAAACCTTCGGCGCGGAACAGAACGAGCTTGGCTGTATTTACGGCGCGGTGGGCTTTGCCATGGACGGCGAAGAAATTTCAGATTCGCTTTTTGCGGTGACCGCAAAGACCCTTTCGGGAATGAGCCGCGCATATATGGACGAGCACGGATTTTCCTCACAGAGAGCCGAGCTTTATGAAAGCCTTGGCGGAATGCCCGAATATGAGGGAAGGGTGTTTATATTCGGTCAGGTAATTTCGGGCTTTGAGGTGCTTGATTCCATTGCCGAAGGCAGGACGAGCGGCTATACCGGCGGCTATGCCGCAGAAAACCCGGTGAAAATTATTTCGGTAAGCATAAATCCCCCCGAAGTTGAAGAAAGCGAGCCTGAAAGCGAAGCGGAAGGACAAAATTAGGCGCCGTGCAGAAAGAAAAGGAAGATTCCGAAAGCAAAGGCGCGCGGCAAAAAGACGGTGCGGCGGGCGGCGGCGAACCGAGCGTGAGCGAGAGCGCCGCCGAAATTCGGAATGCGCCGGCGCAGGTTTTAAATGAGCAAATAAAAAAGTCCGGCGAGGCCGGACTTTTTTATTTTTGCAAAAATTATTCGCTGACAGAAGCTTTTTGCTTTACAATTTCTATAATTTCGCGTTCGTTTTCGGTTTCTGCGGAATAGGGATAGGTGGCGGCGGTGCGTTCAAAAACCTCAAGGCATTTCTGCGCCGTAGAGTAGTTTTTAAGATAAAGAAGCTGATATGCATAGGCAAGGCGGCGGCGCGAAACATAGCTTGCGGTAGCCTTAATATATTTGTCGAGCTTTGGCGTAAGCAAAGAGTCGATTTCTTCTTTCGGCGCGCCGCGAAGCACCCGCAGAAAAAGAAGCTCACATAGAAGCTCGTTTTTTTCAACGTCCAAAAGACCGGGCGCGTTAAGCATATAGTTTATGGTTTGCTCTGCTTCGTCAAATTCGTGCATATCGAAACAGAAGTTATAAAGCATGACGCCCATGGCGCAGCATATCGGGTCTGAAAGCTCCTCCCCTTCCGGAAGACGAAACCATTCGCGGGGCATATTGCGATAGCGCTCTCCCTTTGCGATAAGTCCGTTCACATAAAGCTGAAGCCAAAAAGCGCGCAGAGTGTTTTCCTTTTTGCCGAGAAGAGCGGCATTCATTCCGTCGTTTGAAATTCCGCCTACGCGCATCGGAATTCCGTTGGTAAGCGCCATGGAAAGCCCCATAACCGCAAGCATTGCCATACAGAGGGCGAAAAAGCCTTCCGCTCCCGCGGCAAAATATGCGGCAAGGGCAAAAAGCGCGGTGGCGGCGTTCATAATGCAGCCGCCGAGGTTATAAAGACGGTAAGGAATTTTTTCGTTCCACTGCGGCGGCATCATAAGGCATTGACCGGCGGTACCTACCACATTATAAAGCTTTATTTTGAGGCGGCCCTTTTCTTTTATGAACATAAAATGACCTATTCGGAAGGAAACAAATTTATATCCGGTAATAAGGCCGAAAATAAGGTGCCCGCTTTCGTGAATTATTGTTTGCACAAACGAGGCTATGTACATAATTATCATAGCTTCCGCAAACATAAGCAGAAACGCCGCCGGCCCCTTTACAAGGGTGCCGAAGAAATTCATGGTGAAGATTATAAAAATGCCGCAGACCGCCCCGGTAAGGAGCATTATTATTTTTGCCGCGATGTCGCCGTAATTTTTCTTTTTCTTCAAGTTGTCGCCACCTTTTTTGTTCTTATTACATTATACAGCAAAACCTGCGGAAAAATAAAGCCGAAATATTAACATATTATAAAATAGCCGAATTTTTAATAAAATTGCCGCATAGCTTTTTATATGATTTACTTCTTTCCGGAGGGTAATTTATGGACAAGAAAAAATGGCGGTGCTTTTCTCCGCGGGATATTTTCAAAGATTTAAGGAAAACCTTATCTTTTATAACGCGGGCGGCCGTTGCCGCAGTCGGCTGCGCCGCGTTCATATACGGAACTTTTTACCTTGCAAAGGAAGGCTCGCCCGTTTTTTATTATGTAATCGCCTTTGCTTCACCGGGAACGGTAGCCGAAATGTGGCAAAATGAAGAGCTTATTGAGCCTGATGAAATTTTGAGCACAGAGGAGGAGTCCGTAAAAAAAGACACGGAGGAAGCGCCGCCGAATGAGCACGAGGACGGCAAGACTGCGCCCGAAGCGGAAAAGGAGCTTTACGAAGTGCCGGAAGAACGCAGGGGAACGGTTAAAGAGGTGTTTTATAACCCCGGCGAGGGCGGCGCTTATATTGCATATGAGAACGCAATGATAAAAAACTGCACCAAATACGGCAAAGACAAAATACTTTCGGTGCTCAAGACAAAAACGGATATTTCATTGAGCACGGATTCACCGGAAACGCCGCAGGTGCTTATTTATCATACCCACGCCACGGAGGGCTATGAACCCGCCGACCGCGGCTATTTTGACACTGCGGGCACATGGCGGAGCACCGACCTTTCGGAAAATATGGCGTCCGTCGGCGATGTAATCTGTGCCGTGCTTAAGGAAAACGGCATAGGCGTCATCCACGACACCACACTACACGACGACCCGGGCTATAAAGGCTCTTATCAGCGCAGCGCCGTTACCGTAAAAAAGCACCTTAAAGAAAACACCGGCATAAAAATCTGCCTTGATATTCACAGGGACGCCATTGAGCCTTCGGAAACGGAAATAATAAAACCCACGGCAGTTATTGACGGCAAAAAGGCGGCGCAGATTATGATAATTTCCGGATGCGACGACGGAAGCATGAATATGCCGGATTTTTTTGAAAATCTGCGTTTTGCCGCCGCCCTTGCCAATGAAATGCAGACCCTTTACCCCGGGCTTTGCAGACCGGTTCTTTTTGATTACCGCAAGTACAACATGGATCTTTCCACGGGGCTTTTGCTTATTGAAATCGGTTCCACGGGCAACACTCTTGAAGAGGCACAATATTCTGCCGAGCTTTTGGCAAATGCGATAGTAAGCCTTTTTGCCGGTGAATAGCATAGGGAAAGCGGGTCAAGAATGGTAAGGTAAAGCTTGCTTTAAAAGCAAAACGAAATAATTTTATAATAAGGGGAGGAATAAAAATAAAGTCGTTCAAACGGGCTTTGGGGCTGACTTTTGCGGTGGCGTTTATATTGATTGCGGGACTTTCTGCCGCGGTGCTTGTTTCCTCCGCGGCGGAAACAAGCGGCTTTTCCTCCGGGGAATTTTTGCTTTTCGGTTTTAAGGACGGGGTTCTTTTCGGCGAAGCCCTCGGGAAAAAATTTTCCTTGAATTTTGCTCCGGCGGCGTTTGTTGCAGAAAAGCTTCAGCCGCTTGCGGTATTTTTGCCGCCCTGGTACCAGCTTCTTTTGCGGTATATTGTAAACCCGTTTTAATACGAAAGCTCTTTAAGGGATTCAAGCCCGAGGGCGGGAAAAACCGCAAGTTCCGCCGCCAGCGCGATAAGGCGCGCCGCACGGCGAACGGTAACGTCAATGTCGCAGGGGGTTACAAAGACGGTTTTTTCCTTGTGGTGCGAAGGGTAGCTTATTACGGTGGGCATTCCTATGGCTATGGTGGGAATTTTGAGCACCGCGGAGGAAAGCTCGAACTTTTCGCGCCCGACGCCGGAGCCGGGGCAAATTCCGGCATCGGTAATCTGAACGGTTTTTCCTATGTGAGAAATATCCTCCGCAGCCAAAGCGTCAATTAAAATTACGGCGGCGGGTTTTGTCATTTCAATGACGGAATTTATCATTTCAAGGGGCGAAAAACCGGTTCTTCCGCAAACGCCGGTGGAAAGGCAGCAAAGCCGGCGGTCAAAAAAGCTTCCTGCACACATTGCCGCAACGGTTTTTGCGCCCAGGGAATCTGCCGCAAGGGATTCGTTGCCTATGCCCACGGCAAGCACGGTTCCCTTTTCCGGCAAAAGGGCGGAAAGCTCCGCGGCAATGGCGGCGATTTCCTCATCGCTGTTTGCGGTGGGGTCAAGAATGCTTTCCGCCTCTATTGAGATATATTTTCCGGCGGGGCGGCGGGCAGCCCTTTCCTGACTTCCCTTTGCAATTTCAATCTTTGTTATATCAATGCCGCCAAAGCGGTGATATTTAATTTCGGGAAGGTCTTTTTCGGAAATTCCTTCAATTATTTCAGAAGCAAGGTCACTTTTGATTGACAAAACAGCCACTCCTTTGCTATAATAATTCCGTACCGGTTGCTGCAGACCGTGTTAATGCAATATCCGGCATATTTTGGGTTATAATAAAATAAATTTAACCCCAAAACCCTTGACAGAACGGAACATTTCGTATAAAATGACTATTTGTGAATGTATCCGATAAGCGAAGGAGGTGTAACTGAATGCCGAATATTAAATCCGCTAAAAAGAGAGTTAAAGTTATTGCCGCTAAAACCGCACGCAATAAAGCAATAAAGACCAACCTTAAGACCAACATCAAAAAAGCAGAGCTTGCCTGCGCTTCCGGCGCAGAGGATAGAGAAGCTGCAATCCGCCTTGCAATCAAACGTGTTGACCAGGCCGCAGCAAAGGGTGTCCTTCATAAAAACACTGCCGCAAGACGCAAATCCGCTCTTGCAAAGAAGCTTAACGCTGCAAGCGCTCAGTAATTCCGATATTACGAAAGTTCGCCTCATCCAAAAGGATGAGGCGATTTTTTTATATGCCAAAAGCTGCGGTCAAGCCGTTAAGAACCTTATTGCTTCGGGTCTTTATTTGTCTTTTGGATTAAATAACAACGCGGCAATAAGTCCGAAGAAAACCGAAGCGGTAATTCCCGCGGCGGAAGCGCAAAGCCCGCCGGAAAGCGCGCCGATAAGCCCGTCTTCCGCAACTGCGGAACGCACTCCCTTTGCAATAAGGTGGCCAAAGCCGGAAAGAGGCACTGTTGCGCCCGCTCCGGCAAAGTCAACAATGGGCTGATAAAGACCAAAGGCGGAAAGTATAACGCCGGCAACCACAAAACCGACCAGAATCCGCGCGGGGGTAAGCTTTGTGCGGTCAATTAAAAGCTGACCGATAAGGCAGATTATGCCGCCCACGGCAAAGGCTTTTAAATATTCCATCAGAAAATCCCCCCTTTTTGCGAGGAATAGCAAACAAGGTGGGCGACGCCGGGAATGGTTTCGCCCTGCTGAATGCTGGTGGGGCTCATAAGCGCGCCGGTGGAAACAAGAAGAACATTTTTAAGCTCGCCGCTTTTAATGCGCGGCAGAACGTGGCCGCTTGCCACAGCGGCGCTGCAGCCGCAGCCGGAAGCTCCGGCTTCCATTTGCTGGCGGCAGCGGTCATAAATCAAAAGGCCGCAGTCATTATAATTTTCGCCGAGTACAAAGCCCTCTTTTTCCATAAGGTCGCGCAAAAGCGACGTGCCCACAAAGCCGAGGTCGCCGGTAAGAATAAGGTCATAATCCTCCGGAGAAGAATATGTGTCGCGAAAGAACTGCGAAAGAGTGGCGCAGGCGGCGGGCGCCATGGCAGCGCCCATGTTGTTCTGATCGTTTATGCCAAGGTCCTCTACGGTGCCGAAGGTAACGGCCTTTATGAAAGGGGCGTTGCCCTCTTTTGCAATGACGGCGGCGCCTGCTGCGGTTGCCGTCCATTGAGCGGAGGGCGGGCGCTGGCCGCCGTATTCAAGAGGAAAGCGGTACTGACGCTCCGCGCTGCAAAAATGCGAGGAAGCAACGGCAAGGCAGAGCTTTGCGGGGCCGTCGGCAAAAACGGCGCCGAGGGCGCTTGCTTCGGCATAGGTGGAGCACGCGCCGTAAAGCCCTATAAAGGGCACTCCGGCGCCGCGGGCGCCATAGCCGGAGGCAATGCACTGGTTAAGCAGGTCGCCGGCAAAGACAAAATCCACTTCGGAAAGGGCGCGCCCGCATTTTTCAAGGGCGGAGTTTGCCGCAAGGCGCTGCATTTTGCTTTCGGCCTTTTCCCAGGTTTTTTCTCCGAAGCGGGAATCTTCGTTTATAATATCAAAATCTGCGGAAAGAGGGCCTTCGCCCTCTTTTTTGGAACCGACCGCGGCGGAGGCAAGAACACCCACCGCGCCGTCGATAATAACGGTTTGTTTGCCTATTTTGTGAGCCAAAATATCACCTCATAAAGTAAAAGCGAAAGGGCGCCCCGGCAAAAATCTTCCGGCGCCGTACGCTTTGTTTTTTTATATTTTGCGCGGTTTTAAAACAGGTATGCGCAAAGAAAGGCTTTTATTGCGGGGCCGGTTTTGTTTTGGGCGCATAAAAACAGCAAAGCCTGCAAAAAGTCTTTGCCGGATTAAAGAAAAAAGCTCCCGGAGGGAGCTTTTTTCTCTATTTGAGCACCATATTCAAAAGCCAGTAGATAATTCCGTAAACAACGCCGGCGGAAAGGCCATAGACGATTACAGGCCCGGCAATGGTAAACATTTTTACCCCGACCCCAAGAACCCAGCCTTCGGTTTTGAATTCCATCGCCGGCGAAACGACGGCGTTGGCAAACCCGGTGATGGGCACAAGAGTTCCGCCGCCGCCGAATTTGGCAATGTTGTCGTATATGCCGAGGGCGGTGAGCACGGCGGAAAGAAATATCAGCGAAACCGAGCACAGCGTGCTCGCCGCCGGAGTGCCAAGCCCGGCGCATTTGTAAATATTGAGAAGAAGCTGACCGAGGGCGCAGATTGCGCCCCCTATAAGAAACGCACCGCAGAGGTTGCGCCATTCTTTTGTGGGCGGAACGGCGCTGTCGCCCATTTTTTTATATTCATTCGGAGAAACCGGCAAAGAAAACACCTCTTTTTTATTCTTTGCGGTTATTATCGGCGTTTTGGGCAAAAATATTCCCGTAAATTTCTGAAAAGGGCGTGCTCAAAGGTGATTAAATTTATAAAAAAGTGGTGGAAAACGGCTGCGGCGGGTTTAGCGGCGGGAATTTTAAACGGGCTTTTCGGTTCCGGAGGAGGAATGGTCGCTGTGCCCATGCTCAAAAAAAGCGGTCTTTCGGTAAAGGAATCGCACGCCACTTCGGTTTTGATGATGGCGGCGCTTTCTTTGTTGAGCGCATATCTCTATTTGAGCACAGGACGCCTTGAAATCGGCAAGGCGCTTGCTTTTATTCCCGGCGGAATTGCCGGAGGCATTTTGGGTTCGCTGTTTTTCGTTAAAATGAAATCAACGGTTTTGCGGCGGATATTCGGCGGATTCGTTGTGTTTGCGGCGATAAAAATGCTTTTGGGGCAGGCGGTAAAATGAGCATGCTCGATTTTTTCATCGGAGTTATTTCGGGAATATGCAGCGCAATGGGCGTGGGCGGCGGAAGTATTCTGCTGCTTTATCTTACGGCATTTGCGGGTTATGACCAGCTTTCCGCACAGGGAATCAACCTTGTTTTCTTTTTGCCCGCGGCGCTCTGCGCCCTGATTATTCATTTTAAAAACGGATACGTTAAATGGAAAAGCGCCGCTGTCGCGGTGATTTTAGGAATTCCCGGGGCATTTTTAGGTTCATATATTGCAGGAAACGCCGACAAAGGGGCGCTTCGCACCCTTTTTGCGCTTTTTTTGCTGTTCATAGGCATAAGGGAGCTTTTTGCCAAAAAGCAATAGGGCGCCAAGACCGAAGCGGCAAAGAGGGCGGCTTTTGAACCAAACAGCCGAAAAAACAAAGGCTTTGCCCTGCGCATTATTTTTTTACACAAAAAAAGCACCCGCTTGGGTGCTTTTTTATGAAAGGAATCAGCCTATATGAATAATGTCGTCGCTGCTTCCGCCGGAATTGCCGTTGCCCCAGTTGCCCCAGCCGTTGTCGCCCCAGTCGCCGAAGCCGCCGTAGCACTCGGTGCAGTTGCCGGGAATGTTATCCTTTTTGTACCAGCCGGTGGCGGTGCTTGTGCAGGCGTCGGTGGCAATGTCGCCGGAACGCGTGCAATAGGTTTTCTGCACCACGTTCGGGCTTTCGGGGAACTCCGCGTTGGCGTTCATATAGGGCACAATCTTCTGCATAACGCCCTTCCAGATAATAGGAGTAGGATAGGTGTTGTACTTGATTTCCTGCATTCCCTCGGAATAGCCGAGCCATACGACGCCAAGATATTCGGGAGTCATTCCGACGAACCAAAGGTCGGTGTTGTCGGAAGCGGAACCGGTTTTGCCCGCGGTTTTAATGCCATAGGAGGAAAGGTTAGCATGGGTACCCGTTCCGTAAGGGCCGCTTGTGACGCGCTGGCAGAGCTTGTTAAGAATCGTGGCGGTTTCTGCGGAAACAACACGCTCCGGAGAGGTGTTTGCTTTAAGCACCACCGCGCCGTCGCTGTCAAGCACTTCCGTATAGGAGTGCGGCTTGATATAAAGTCCGCCGTTGCCTATCATCTGATAGGCGCCCGCAAGCTCAAGCGGAGAAACGCCCACGGTAAGGGAACCGAGAGCCATCGGAGCGACGCCGACGTCGTTTACTTCGCCGGTATCTATAAGAGAGGTAATGTGAAGCTTTTGAGTCATAAAGTCAAAAACGGCTCTTGGGGTCAGCATGGTAACAAGCTTTACCGGAATTGTGTTGATAGAGCGCTGAACCGCTTCGTCAACGGTAACGTTCCCTTTATATCCGGGATAGTAGTTAACCGGCCAGTCATTTTTGAAGGTGGTTCCCTGATAGGTTTCGCCCGC
The DNA here is from genome assembly GCA_004556975.1 of Oscillospiraceae bacterium. Lineage (GTDB taxonomy): Bacteria > Bacillota > Clostridia > Oscillospirales > Ruminococcaceae > UMGS1668. The sequence continues at coordinate 31,409 of SFFD01000010.1, forward strand.
CTTATATACAGGCTCGTCACAGATTACCGTGGAATAGGTTATAAGGTCGTTTTCAAGGGCAAGGGCATATGAAGAGATGGGCTTTATGGTTGAACCGATGTGCCGCTTGCCGGAGGAGGCGATGTTAAACAGGCGCGAACCTTCCTTTTCGCCCTTGCCGCCCACTATGCCCACAATTTCGCCGCTGTAATTAAGAACGACAAAGGCGGAATCCGGCTGAACCTCGTTGCGCATCTGGGGGAAGTTATCGGGATTTTCGTAATATTCCTCAATGGCGCTTTGAATGTTGTTGTCAACGGTGGCATAAATGCGGTAGCCGCCGCTGTAAAGCTCTTTTGAAGCGGTGGCCTTATCCCAGCCGTATTCGTCCATAAGCCCCTGGATTACGTCGTCAATAACGTAATCAATGAACCAGGACTGATATTTGCTTGTCTTTTTATTTGAGGTCTGCCCCTTTGAGGTGACAACGGGCGTTGCCGCAAGGTTGTCCTTTTCTTCCTGGGTAATATAGCCAAGCTTTTTCATTTCATTAAGAACGTATTCGCGGCGCTCGCTATTGTTTTCCATATGGCCGAAAGGCTCATAATAGCTTGGGTTATTTGTAATGGCGATAAGGCTTGCACATTCGTTAAGCGTAAGCTCGGAAACGTCCTTGTCAAAATACATGTTCGCCGCCGCCTGAACGCCGTAGGTGTTATAGCCAAAGGCGATGACGTTAAGGTATGCTTCAAGAATCTGTTCTTTGGAATATTTCTTTTCCATGGCAAGAGCGTTGAAAATCTCTTTCACCTTTCTGTCAATACGCACCTCGTTGTGGCCGGTGGCGTTCTTGATAAGCTGCTGGGTAATGGTGGAACCGCCGCCGTCGGTGTTGCCGGTAAGGAACTTTACGGTTGCGTAAATGGTACGGGTAAAGTCCACGCCCTGGTGCTGCCAAAAGCGTTTGTCCTCCGCCGCAACGGTGGCGTCGATAAGATACGAGGGCATTTCGTCATAGTCCGCCCAGATAAGCTTTCCCTTTTCACCGTAAAGCTTTGTATCTTCGGTATATTCGCCTGTGTCGGGGTCTTTGGTATAGATTATACTCGTATAGTTAAGCTCAAGGGAATTAAGGTCGATTCCTTCGGCGTCGTCAACCATTCCGAGGACTACTGCGGCAAGCACGCAGCCGATGATACAGCCGCTTATTATGAATACCGAAAGAACGGTTACAAGGGCGCGTCCGAAAAAGCGGAAAAAGCCCTTTACGGCTTTAAGCCAGACGGGCAGCTCTTTTTTCGGGGCACTGCTGTTTTTCTTTTTTGCCATTTATCTATCCTCCCTCTTGCGGGAATTATTTTTTGGGGTTAACCGCAATCTTATACTATGTATTATAGCAGGACTGATGATTATTTGGTGAATTGTCTGTTAAAAATAACGAAGTAATATTTTTTGACGGAGGTGTCTTTTCCTTTGGAACACACTCTTGGAATAACCGCGGCGGCGCTTATTACGGTTGCTGCGCTGGTGCTTTGCGCCTTTGCCCTTTCGGGCTTTTTCAGAGAGGAAGCGCCGGCGGGCGCTGTGCAAAGCGGCGTTTCGGCACAGGAAAATTCAGCGGAAGCAAAAACGCAAATGCGCCTTGGAATATACCGGGGCTATCTTGCGCTTTTTACGGGTACGGAAGAAACCCCTGCGGAAACCTATGACGTAATGGTACGCACCCTTCCGGAAGCGGACCGCGCCCGGCTTATTGCCGGAATTGCGGTGGAAAGCGAAGAGGAGCTTCGCAGGCTTTTGGAGGATTTTACTTCATAAGGCTTTTTGCCGGAACGGGAACTGCCTTATGTGCTTTTGATGCTTTCAACCGTACAAACGCGCGCCCCGGCGGGGAACACGGGCGCTTTGCCGCAAAGCTTTTTATCAGTCGATGAAGTCCTTAAGCTTTTTGCTGCGGCTTGGGTGACGAAGCTTGCGCAGAGCCTTTGCCTCAATCTGGCGGATGCGTTCACGGGTGACGTTAAATTCCTTGCCCACTTCCTCAAGGGTGCGCGGGCGGCCGTCATCAAGACCGAAGCGCAGGCGAAGAACCTTTTCCTCTCTTGGGGTAAGGGTTTTAAGCACATCTGAAAGCTGTTCTTTAAGCAGCGTGTGCGAAGCGGCGTCCGCGGGAGCGGGCGCATCCTCGTCGGGGATAAAATCGCCGAGGTGGCTGTCCTCTTCCTCGCCTATGGGCGTTTCAAGAGAAACGGGCTCCTGCGCCACGCGCATAATTTCGCGCACCTTATCCACGGACATATCAAGCTCTTTTGCGATTTCTTCGGCGGTAGGCTCGCGGCCGTTCTGGTGAAGAAGCTGGGAGCTTACTTTTTTGACCTTGTTTATGGTTTCAACCATATGAACCGGAATACGGATGGTTCTTGCCTGGTCGGCAATGGCGCGGGTGATCGCCTGGCGAATCCACCACGTCGCATAAGTGGAGAACTTGAAGCCCTTGGTGTGGTCGAACTTTTCCACCGCCTTGATAAGACCGAGGTTGCCCTCCTGAATGAGGTCAAGGAACTGCATTCCCCTGCCCACATAGCGCTTTGCAATGCTGACCACAAGACGAAGGTTCGCTTCGGAAAGGCGTTTTCTCGCCTTTGCGGCGTCCACCGGGTCGTCGCCGTTCATACGCTCCGCAAGGCTGATTTCTTCGTCCGCGGTGAGCAGCGGAACTCTGCCTATCTCTTTAAGATATACTTTTACCGGGTCGTCAATGCTTATGCCCTCGATTATGGTGCCGTCCTCATCAATTTCTTCCTTTTCAATGTCGGAAAGGTCAAAATCAATATCCGTAGGCGGAGTGAAATCCTCGACAATCTCTATGCCGTTGCTTTCAAGCATATCGTAAAGCTTGTCCACCTGAGCCACGTCAAAATCCATTTCATCAATGAAATCGGTGATTTCCTTGGTGGTAAGCTTGCCGTTTGCTTTGCCGTTCTCAATAAGCTCGGCAAGGCCGTTTTTCTTTTCTGCCATTTAAAATTCCCCCTGAACTTGTGCTTTGCTTTTGGTTTATGCTGTTTTTATAAGTATTATCATGCGCCGGAGCGCGGCGCCGTAATGCAAATTTGGCGGCGCTTCCCAAAAGGGGCGCCGCAGGGGTCTGTGTAATTAAAATTCCCCTGAAATTTATGTATTAAACTGTTTAAATAACCGTCAAAAGCCGTTTTGCATAAAAAATGCGCAAAAGCGTCTGTGCGGGTTTTCGCCGGGAAAGAAACCGGGGCTTTTTGCCGCCGTGCTCAAAAAAACGCTTCGTGCTCACGGTGCTCAAAAACCGCGCCGCAGAAATGTTCTTTATTTTCCGGATTTTTCTCTGCGGATTTTTTCGATATAAGCGGAAAGCTCGTTTCCGGAAAGACCGGCAATTTCTTCGTCGGTCTTTTTTTCGCGGAGTTTTTTCATTGCGGCGGCGGCGTCAAGGGCGTCCGCTTCGGTATAGTGGCTCTCCCGCGCGACGGTAAAAAGCCGGGCGATGACGTTCTGCTCCTCAAGAGAAAATCCTTCGCCGAAAACAGAAAGAGAAAGCTCGTACCCCATGGCGGCGGCGTTCATAGCGCTTTCGTAAATTCGTCTATAAAGCGCGCAAACAAAGTCGCTTCCTGAAATTTTTCCGGAAAGAGAGCCGAACGCTTCGGGATTTCTAAGCATCGCGCCCAAAAGACGTTCTTCCGCGGCGGCCGCCGCCGGATTTTTCACCTTTTCGGGAATTATGTCGGAATAGGCGGCGCGAACGGCGGCGGGCGATGTGCGCTGATTTTCCGCCCTTGCCTTTCGGCGGAGCTTTGCCGTTACCTGAGAGAGAATACCCTCCTTGGTTGTGCCGTAATCGGCGGCAAGCTTTGCCGCCCAAACCTCGCGCTCAAGAGGGTTTTTCATTTCCGCAAGAAGGTTTACAGCCTCTTTTAAAGCCATAATTTTTCCTTCGGGGGTATCTGTTTCATATTTTGCGCCGATTTTGCCAAGCTCATACTCAACTGCTCCGGCGGAGCCTTCAATAAGCTGTTTGAACTTGCCGCCGCCGAATTTTTTTATAAATTCGTCGGGGTCTTTTGCTTCGGGAATTGAAAGCACGCGGCTGTGTATGCCCGCTTCGTCAAGAAGACCGATGGCGCGGCGGGTTGCCTTTTGCCCCGCCTCGTCGGAATCATATGCAAGAATCGCTTCGTCGGTGTATGCCGCGGCAAGGCGGCACTGGTCGCTTGTAAGAGAGGTGCCCAAAGAGGCCACCGCCTGGGTAAAGCCCGCCTGGTGCATGGAAATTACGTCCATATAGCCTTCGCAAAGGATAAGATAGGGCAGCTTGCCGTTTTTCTTTGCAAAATTAAGGGCAAAAAGGTTTTTTGTCTTTTTAAAAACCGGAGTATCCGGCGAATTGTAATATTTCGGGCCGTCACCGGTCATTTTTCGTCCGCCGAAGCCGATTACGTTGCCGCGAAGGTCGATTATCGGGAACATCACCCTGTCACGGAAAACGTCGTAATAACCGCCGTTTCTGCCCTTTCGGGCAAGACAGGCGGCTTCCATCTCTTCGTACTTAAAGCCTTTTTTGGCAAGCATATCCGTAAGGGCGCTCCACTGTGCGGGAGCATAGCCAAGACCGAAATGCTTTATGGTTTTGGGAAGAAGCCCCCGCCCGAGAAGATAGCGCAGGGCGGGTTCCCCCGCCGGTTCGATAAGCCTGTCGTAATAAAAACGCGCCGCTTCGCGGTTCATTTCAAGAATTCGGGTTTTAAGCATTGCGGTGCGGTCCTCTGCGGCGTCCTCCGGCACGGTCATTCCCGCCCGCTGGGCAAGAAGCTTTATTGCTTCAACATATTCAAGGTTCTCAATCCGCCTTATAAAGCCGATAACGTCGCCGCCCGCTCCGCAGCCGAAGCAATAGAAGGACTGGCTTTCCGGGTACACGGTAAACGAACCCGTTTTTTCGGAATGGAAGGGGCAAAGCCCCACAAGAATACGCCCGCGGCGCTTGAGCTGAACATATGAAGAAACTACGCTTTCAATATCGCTGTGCATTCTAAGCTCTTCAATAAAGCTTTGGGGAATCATACAGAAACCTCCCTTCCGGGTGAGATAACGGCTTAAAAATAAACTATATAATAAAGAATCGGCGTGCCCGCCGCAGACGGCGCATTTTTTATGGGGCGGTGAAGCTGACTTGGCAAGGAAACCGCGGCTCCCCTGTGCTCTTTAAGGCGTCTTGCGCGCACTTCTCGGCTCCCCTGTGCAAGGGTAGAAATTCCGAGCGCCTCCAGTGGAGGATGAAGCGAGGAATTTCGACTGCCGCCGTCCGCGAACGCGAGAATAGCGCAAGCCGAAGCGTGAGCGGAGAACGGCAAAGGGGCAAACCTAT
>SFFD01000003.1 GCA_004556975.1 Oscillospiraceae bacterium
CAGGAGCTGCTGTATTAAATGACGGTTCCGCTGTGTTTTGGGGTACAAATGTTTACGGCGGAATAGGCAACGGCGAGGTTGACAATGATATTCCAGAGGGGAAAAAAGCAACGCCTGTTCCTCCGTATAGGCATTGTTTCCCTGAACCTGTGGTAGACGCTGGGTCGGTAGTAAGTAGTTATGCGCTGACCGAAAGTGGAGATTTGTACACATGGGGAATGCATGTTGGTGCCCCTGAAACGGGACAAGGAGATAGTCCTGTATCAATTCCAACAAAAGTGGCAGGACTCTCGAATATAAAACAGGTTTCAATGGCTCCGTCATTTACACTTGCGCTTAAAGAGGACGGTTCGGTCTATCATGCCGGTTCCAAAATGGAATTAGTCAAAAGCTATAACGAGTTCGAAGGGGGCTTGGATGAATCCAAAAAAGATAAATTCTTTACGGAATTACCGCTTGACTTTAAGTGTAAAAAAGTTGATACTTCTATTTTGTCCTATGTGTTTCTTTCCGATGAAGGCGAAGTTTATATTCAAGGAATTCTTTTATCTGATCTATACGCCAAAATACCGGATCTTGTTTTCAAAGATGTTACTAAAATTGATTTTCCGGAAAAGATTGTTGATGTCGCAGCGCTTACATTCAATGTCGTTGCATTATCAGAAAACGGCAACCTATATATGTTTGGCTACCCATATACAGGAGTATCAAACGAGGAAACCGACAGTTATATCTCGGAGATGATATACAAAAAGGATCTTGAAAATATCAAAAGCATAAGCGGCTCGCTTGATGTTGTCGGAGCTCTTTCGGAAGATGGCGAAATCTATGTTTGGGGAATTGACACCGAAGGGCTCATACATGAATCAAATATCGATTCTCAAAATGGTAAATTCGAGATCGTTTCCGAACCGACAAAACTCGGTTATCGGAATATCACTCAATTTTGCATTGGCAGATGTGATGGCACGGCTATCTCCGAAAACGGCGATGTATACATTTGGGGCAGCAACAGCATAGGTCAGATAATCGAATTTGAGTGATTTGCTGCAACCCATAGTTCCCCCAAAAACCAAAAAAGTTTGCCCCCGCCGTCCGGCGGGGGCTTTTCTTCATCCCATTCTCACAGCTTCTTTTCCTCTTTGACCGCCTTTATGCGCTCCTCAAGGGCGATAAGCGTGCCGCTGTCCGCGCCGTAGCCGCATTTTATCAGCTTATGACTTTCGCCAAAGGCGCAAATGGCGCTTTTTTCTTCAGGCAGGCAAAAATTTTCATAGTTTTCAGGTAAAAGCACCGCGCTTTTATCTGCAAGATATTCAGAAAGATTGCTGCCGAAAATAAAGGGCGTTTCGCCTTTTGCCCGTGAATAATTTTCAAGCGCCGCCGCCATAAGCCCGCCGAAGCGCAAGCTTTTACAGACAATGCCCACCTTTGCCTTTGGCAGAAGAGCGGCAATTTCCTTTACGCTTTCAGGCTTAAGCGCGATTGCCGCCCGCATAAGCTTTTTTTCATCGGGAAGCGCTTTTTCAAGCTCTGCGGCATGGGTCTGTGTGGTTATGATTATATCCGCGTCATCGCCTATTTTATAAGGGTAGCGCAATATATCATCAAGCAGAAAAGGCTGTACCTTTGCACCGTCGGCTTCTCTTATGCTTTCAGCAATCTGTCCCAGAATTTCCGGCGTACATTCCACAAGGGCAATTCTTACGCCGCCGACTTTTCTTGCATATTCCCTAAGGCGAAGATCTATAAAAATCTGCACCTCCGACGGCGAAAGCTCAAGTTCCTTCAGGGTTTCCAGCATTTTGTCAATGGCTGCCATAGCGCGGTCCTTGCGGCTTTTGCCGCTTTCCGGAATGTATTTTACAAAGGTGCCTCTGCCCTGGGTCATTTCTATCTCTCCGTTTCGGTGCAGCTCTTCATATGCGCGTTTTACCGTTCCCCGGGCGACCTGAACCTCGTCTGCAAGTTCCCTCACCGTAGGAAGCTTTGTTCCGTTTGGCATGGCGCCGCTTTTTATTTCGGCAGAAATTATATCCGCAAGCTGACGGTATATCGGAATTTCGCTTTCGGGGTTTATATTATATCTCATGGGTTTCACTCACGCTTTCAAGATATGCTTTTCTTCCCTGTTCGTAAAGATTGTTTCCGTTGCAGTCAATTACAACGGTAACCGGCAGGTTTTCCACCTCAAGCCGGCGCAGAGCCTCCGCTCCGAGGTCTTCATAGGCAACTATCTCCGCCTTTTTTATGCAGTGGCTTAACAAAGCGCCCGCTCCGCCGATGGCGCCGAAATATACAGCGCCGTAATTTTTCATTGCTTCAATTACTTCCGGGCTGCGTTTTCCTTTTCCTATCATTCCGGTTTCTCCCGCGGCGATAAGCGCCGGCGAGTACGCGTCCATTCTGTATGAGGTGGTCGGACCGGCGGAGCCGATTGCCCTGCCCTCCCTTGCGGGCGTGGGCCCTACATAATAAATTGTTGCGTTCTTTATATCAAAGGGCAAATCTTTGCCTTCGGCAAGCAGCTCGCAAAGGCGCTTGTGCGCCGCGTCCCGCGCTGTATAAATCACTCCGGAAAGCAGAACGCTTTCTCCGGCGTGCAGGGTGCGCGCCTCCTCCGGCGTAAACGGCACGTTAAGCTTTTTCCGCATATCAAATCACCTCCGTTTTGTGTCTTGCCACATGGCAATTTATATTGACTGCCACCGGCAGACCGGCAATATGGGTCGGATAATGCTCCACCGCCACAGCAAGAGCGGTGGTCTTTCCGCCAAAGCCCTGCGGACCTATTCCCAAAGCGTTTATTTTCTCCAAAAGTTCCTCCTCAAGCTTGGCATAGAGCGGGTCTGCGCTTGGCGTTCCGGTTTCTCTCAAAAGAGCTTTTTTTGCCAAAAGCGCAGCCTTGTCAAAAGTTCCGCCTATCCCCACTCCTACAATTATCGGCGGGCAGGGGTTCGGTCCCGCTTCCTCCACCGCCTTAAGTACAAAGGCTTTTACGCCTTCAATGCCGTCGGACGGGCGCAGCATCTTAATTTGACTCATATTTTCGCTGCCGAAGCCTTTGGGTGCGACGGTAATCTTAATTTTGTCGCCGGGCACAATGTCGTAATAAATCATCGCCGGGGTGTTGTCGCCGGTGTTCACCCTGTCAAGAGGGTCGCGCACCACGGATTTGCGCAGATAGCCCTCCGCATATCCTTGGCGTACGCCCTCGTTTACCGCTTGGGTAATATCACCGCCTGCTATGTGAACCTCCTGCCCGATTTCAAGAAACACGCAGGCTACGCCTGTGTCCTGGCATATGGGAACGTTTTCTGCCGCCGCAAGCTCGAAATTCTCCTCGATTCTGTCCAGAATTTCCCTTGCAGGCGCCCAATTTTCCTCGGATTTTCTTTTTATTATGCAGTTCTTAACATCCTCCGGCAAAATTACATTGGCCTGAATACAAAGCCTTTTTACCGTATCCGTAATTCTGGCTGCTTCAATTTCGCGCACAAAAAATACTTCCCTTCCGTTCAATTATACTTTCCGTCTTTGCAGCATGCTTCTGCCCGTTCAGACAGGTTAAGGCAGCATATGCGTAGCCCTATTTATAAACCCGGTATTTTCAGGCGCAAAGCTTAAAGTCCCTCGTCCTCCACAAATTTATAAAACGCCTTTTCCTCGGCTTTATCCTTTTCGCTGATTGTTCCTACCGGCATGGTGTAAACAATATATTCCTCGTTGCCGTCAAGTTCAAAAAGCCTGCAGCAGCTTTCGTGATGAAACGCGGCTATTCCGCAGCAGCCGAGTCCTGCCGCTTCGGCGGCAAGATAAAGGTTTTCCCCCACATGACCCGCGTCCATAAGCGCTGTACGGTGCGCAAAAATGCCATAGCGCCACTCCGCACGGTAAGCGACCATCGACCAATAGAAAATGACGTTTGCTTTCAGCGCCCAGTTCTGGAAGCAAAGACTTTCCGCCACCGCATTTTCATTATCAACAGCGCCAAGAAATTCCACGGCGTGCTCCATGGGAAGATAGTGGTATCTTCCCGGCGCAAGCCCCTCGACATTGCTGACGATAAGGTATGTTTCAAACGGATGCCTTGCTCCGCCGCTTGCAACGGTGCGCAAAGTCGCATACGATTTACCGCGGATGTCTTTTATCCCCTGGGTTGCCCAAAGAAGAAATGAAAGCCGAAGAAGGTTCATGCTTTCGCCGGTATAGACCCGTGAGCTGTGTCTGTCACGGAAAAGTGCTACGGTATCATTCTTGATGTCAAGTTTATCAAAGTCAAACGGCAGTTTTACGCGGTCGCCTTCGCCGCGCATTGCCGCTTTTACAAGCGGCGGCTGCGGTTTCTGAAGCTGCTGGTCGGATTCAAAGTCCTCCTCATAAGCCGGCGCGTCGTCGCGGTATCCTTTGGTAAAATTCCGGTTCTTTTCAATAATTTCGTCCTGTAATTTTTTCTCTATCATGCAGTTCTCCTGTTTCATGAATTATTTAACTTTATTTATGCGAAATTTTCTTTATTTCTTCCGATAAATCAAATCCTGCACTTCGCCGGAGCGCCCTATTACCTTTGCCACAACCCTTTCGCCGTGCTCAAGGGCTTTCGGCACGCCGCAAAGGCTTTCCGCCTTTGCCTTGAGCTCTTCAATGCTCACCACCGGCATGTGCGCGCGGATAAGTCTGTCCCGCAGCTCCTCGTTTTTTGGGTTCACCGCAATTCCATACTGCGTTACCAGTACGTCAATATCCTTACCCGGCGTTGAAATGCAGTTTACTCTGTCGGTAATAATCGGCTGGCGGGCGCGGAACAGCGGCGCTATCACCATGGCAAGCTTCGCTCCGGCTGCGGTGTCGCTGTGACCGCCGCTTCCGCCCATAATGATTCCGGCAGAATCAGTATGCACATTGACGTTAAAATCAGTATCAATTTCCGTTGCGCCCAATATCACCGCGTCAAGGGAATTTACCCAAGCGTGCCCGTTCGCGGGGCTTGCGTACTCAAACGCGCCGATTTCGTGATGGCGAGGGTCGGTTCGTATGGATTCCACCGCCTTGAGGTCAAAGCACTGCACGTCCCGCAGCTCCTCAAAGCAGCCCGCCCGAAGCATATCCACCATATAGCCGGTAATTCCGCCCAAACCGAAGCTTCCGCGGATTTTTTCCTCCAGCATAATGTCCATAAGGAACTTCGCGGCGGCAAGACTTGCGCCGCCCGCTCCGGTCTGAAAGCTGAAGCCCTCTTTCAGCAGTCCGGAGTATTTTATAACATCCGCCGCGTCCCGTGCCATAATTAAGCCCACCGGATCGCGGGTTATGGTGGTCGTGCCGGAAACAATGCCCCGTGGGTCGCCGATTTCGTCGGCGCAGACCACAAAGTCCACGAATTTTCCGTCGATAGAAGGTTCTTCAAGCTTTTCGCAAAGCCCGTCCGTTATAATTATCGTCTTTTTCGCGTATTCTGCGTCCGCAAAGGCGTATCCAAGGCTTCCGCAGGCGGAACGCCCGATTTTGCCGGTGCAATTGCCGTCGCCGTCCGCCGCCGGAGCAGCCACAAACGCCACGTCAATGGGCGTTTTGCCCTGCATAATGGCGGTGGGTCGCCCGCCGTGGGTCATAAATTCCACCGGCTGCTCCATAATTCCGGCGGAAATGTACTTGCCAAGCCCCGCGGACATATAGTCCGTGATTATTTTCGTGATAACTCCGCTTTTAATATGCTCCGCCAAGGGCGCGTGCACGTCAAAAAGGGAGCTTGCGTTCACCGTAAGATTTTTTATTCCCATGGCGGCGATTTCGTTCATCACCATGTTGATTACATAGTCGCCGCTTCGCAGGTGGTGGTGGAACGAAACGGTCATTCCGTCCCGAAGTCCCGCCGCCGAAATCGCTTCCCGAAGGGAGCCGACAACCTTACTCATCAAAGCCCCTCCTTTCGGCGCTTTCCGCCGCCTCAAGCACAAGCCGCGCCCGCTCTACAATAGGCGGGTCAATCATCTTTCCGTGAAGAGAAGCAGCGCCTTTGCCAAGGCGGTGCGCCTCTTCAATGACGCCCATAACCTCTTTTGCATAGTCGATTTCCTCTTTGGTCGGGCTGAAAATTTCGTTTATTGCATAAACATGCCGGGGCGCCACCGCCGCCTTGCCGGAAAAGCCGAGGCTTTTCGCAAGCTTTGCGTCGGCAATCAGCCCTTCGTCGTCGAACGCGTCGGTAAAGGGCGTGTCGTAAACCTCCACTCCGGCGGCGCGTGCCGCGCACACAATGCGCTCACGGGCATAAAGTATCTCTTCGCCGGATTTGGTTCGCTTGCAGCGAAGGTCCGCCGAAAGATCCTCCCCTCCCAGAAAAATCGCCGTCACCCTGCCGCAGGATGAAGCTATTTCAAAGGCGTTTTCAACGCCCAAAGCCGTTTCTATCAGGGGAATCAGCTTTATTTTCCCCTTTTTCATATAGTTTTCTTCCTCAATGCGCTCTATCATATCGTCAAGACGAAGAATATCCTCCCTGCGGGAGGATTTCGGCGGCATAATTGCCCCCGGCGCGCAGGGAACGATTTCCTTAAGATCTTCTTCATAAAACTCACTGTCAAGGGAGTTTATGCGTACTATGGTTTCACAGCCGAAATCCACCGTGCGCAGGGCGTTGCGCACCAAAATTCGGGCGGCGTCCTTTTCCCCGGGCGCAACCGAATCCTCAAGGTCAAGTATCACCGAATCAGCGCGAAGCGTTCCGCCGTTTATAATCATATTCGGCGCGTTTCCCGGTAAAAAAAGCATACTTCTTCTCATTCTTTCGCCTCCGCACGGCGCACGGCCGTCTCCACTCTTGCTTTAATTACGCAGTCAAGAGCGCCGCGGTCTGCAACTCGCACCCTTGCCGCGGCAACGCCGCACTCGGAAAGCTGCTCCCTAACCGCTTTTTCTATGGCTTCTCCGAAGCGTTCCATAACAATTGAGCTTATCTCGACGGAAAGCTCCTCTGCGGGAAAAATTTCAACAAAGGCGTCGCTGGATTCAAGCGTGCCGGCAGAGGCGCTTTTAATTATGCCGCCCATATTTATGCCTCCTTAAAAAATTGAAACACAGCTTGTACCACCGTGTATTATATCAATATAATGCAATTATATAATATATTTTGCTCTTATTCAAGGAATTTTTATGTAAAATTATTTGCAAACCGTGCAAAATCGGTTATACTATCTCTATAAACCTGCCGTTTGTCTGCAATGTGATGAGGAGGGCTGAAAAACGGAAACCGAATATCTTTTTTCACCAAAAGAAGAACAGTTTGCCTCCGTTTCGGCATTCCTTTCAAAACAGGGCCTTTCTGTTGAGGAACTGCCGGAATTTTCGGTGCTTATAAAGGAAAACGGAAAAATTGTCGCCTCTGCTTCCCTCTGCGGCGATGTGGTAAAATATTTTGCCGTGAATTTTGAGCACCGTGGCGGCGGCGTTTCCGCCGCGCTTTTTACCGAGATAAAAAAATATGCGTTTCAAAACGGCATTTCGAGTCTTTACCTTGTTACGAAACCGGAAAACCGCGCCCTTTTTGAGGGGCTGCTTTTCTGCGAAGTCGCCGCCGCGAAAAGCTCCGTGCTCATGGAAAACCCTGCCGGAGGCATTGACGAATTTTTGAGCACCGTTCGGTGCTCAAGCGCCGTGCCGCCCGTCGGCGCAATTGTTATGAACGCAAATCCTTTTACAAAAGGCCACCGCTATCTTATTGAAAAAGCCGCGGCGGAATGTGGTTTTGTATATGTTTTCGTCCTTTCCGAAGACAAAAGCGTTTTTTCCTCAAAGGAACGCTTTGATATGGTACGCCGCGGTACCGCCGACATCGGCAATGTTGCCGTCTTTCAGACCGGCCGCTATCTTGTTTCCTCCGCCACTTTCCCCGCCTATTTTCTCCGTGACAAAGCAAAGGTAAAAGAGGCTTTCTGTGAACTTGATATTGCGGTTTTTACAAAATGTTTTATTCCTGCTTTGGGAATAACCCGCCGCTATGTGGGTACGGAGCCGTTTTGCCCCACGACTGCGGCGTATAACGCCGCTCTTGGGGCGGCGCTTCCCGCCGCCGGGTGCGAGCTTATCACCGTGCCCCGCCTTGAACTTTACGGCGAACCTATAAGCGCAAGCCACGTTCGGCGCCTTATTGCGGAAGGCAATTACGCATTGGCAAAAGATATGATATATTGACTCGCCCAAGTTTCAGTAAAATTTGCCGCAGGGCGGTACATATATTTTTAATTCCGCCGCTGAAAGGAGTATACATATGTCCTATTCGAACAGAATGCAGAAAAACCATGTTTACAGCGAATTTCTTTGTCCCCGCGGACGCGACCGCATATATGACCTTGGAATACAAATTGCCCAGCTTTATTTGAGCCCCTTTGACAGAATCATCGGCTTCATCGGCGAAGCAAGCTCCGGAAAAAGCGCGCTTGTGAAAGGCATGTTTCCCGGTCTTGAGCTTACCAACGACGACGACGGTGTAAATGTCCGCCCTTTACCTTTGCTTGAACAGGATGAAGAACACGGCTTTTTTACTCCGCACAGCTATCATGTGGATATTAGGTTTGAAATGGCGTTTACCCCGCTTCCCGTTTTAGCTGAAGCAATTATGAAGGCTGTCTATAACGAGCGCCGGGTCATAGTGGAGCATTTTGACCTTGTGTACCCCTATCTTCCCATGAATGCCCACCTGCTTATCGGCGTAGGCGAAGAAATTATCATTGCCCGCCCAAGCATTTTCGGGCCGGAGCCGGAGGAAATTGCCGAAAAGGTTTTCGCCTCGCTGCCGTATCGCCTTATGGCGCATACCGCAGAGGATATTTGCGAAATGTATATCTCCGATTTGGAGCTTGCCAAGGCGCAGCACGGCGATATCCGCCACGGCTTCTGCATGATTTTCGACAAAAAGCCGGATATAGACTTTATCACCATGGAACAGCATGTGAACTCCATTATCGAGCGGGACTTGCCCGTGACCTACCTTGACGACAGCCACATAACCATCGGGCAGAGCGTCCACCGCTGCCGCGGCCCCCGCACCCATGTTTCCCACACCGGTGAAATAAAAGGCTTCCGTCTTTTGCATAGCTTTGTGCATGACGCTTTTAACAATGTTTATCTTCTTGTCGGTTTTGTCGGCGAAGATTCGGAAAAGCGCATTTCCGGCCTTGAAAGGAAGCTGTCTAATTGAGCACCGTAGCTTTGGAAGAAATTCTTGCCGAAAGAGAGCACCGGGCGCTGCGAAGGCAAAAGCTTATATTTGAGCACCAATGCCCCGTAATAACCTTTACTCTAAACCTCGCCGGCCCGGAAAAGCGCGGCAGACTTTCGGATTTTGTTTTTGGCAAAGGGGTTGCCCTGCTTAAAAGCAGACTTGGCGAGCCTCTTTTTTATGAACGTTTGTCTTCTTCTGCGGGGCTTTGCGCTTTTTTTGGGTACCGCGAGCACGCTTCCGTGCTCAAAAAAGTCTGCATGGAAATTGAAGAGCGGGAGTGCGGCCGAATTTTTGATTTCGATGTAACAGATGAGCACGAAACCGGAATTTCGCGCTCTGTTCCGCGCCGATGCCTGCTTTGCAGCCGTCCCGCCGCGGAATGTGCCCGAAGCCGTGAGCACCCGCTTGAGTCGGTTGTGGCAAAAACAGAAGAAATCCTTCTTGATTTTGCCGCAGGCGCCCTTGCTTCCGACGCTTACTGCGCGCTTATTGACGAACTTAATCTTACGCCAAAGCCGGGTCTTGTTGATAAAAACAACAGCGGTGCTCATTTTGATATGAATTATGCGCTTTTTTGCAAAAGCGCCGCTGCTCTTGTGCCGTTTTTCAGGAAGGCCGTGCTCATCGGCGCAAAATCTTCCGGGCTTACTTCGCTTGAGGCGGAAGGAATCCTTGCCGAAAAAACAATGTTTGCCGCCACAGGCGGGGTCAATACCCACAAGGGCGCAATTTTTCTTTTTATGCTGATTCTTTACGGTTTCGGTAAATACTTTGCCGACGGTGAAAGCCCTTTTGAAGCTGCGTCGGCTTTGGCCGCCGAAAAACGTGCCGCCGCAGACACCCACGGCGCGGAAATAAGAGCAAAATACGGTGCCGCAGGCGCTTTGGAAGAAGCTGTTTCAGGCTTTTCCGCCTCCGTTTTAGGGGCCGAACTTCTTACAGAGGGTAAAGCCCCCCTGCGTGTACTTTTTGAAATAATGTCCCGCACTTCGGATACAAATGTGCTTTTCCGCGGCGGAAAAGCCGCGCTTGACTTTGTGCGGCAAAGCGCTGCAAAAGCCCTCTTGCTTCCTGACGAAAAGCTTGCGGCAGAAAGCGCGCGCCTTGACTCTGAATTCATTTCACGCGGCATAAGCCCCGGAGGCTGTGCGGACCTTTTTGCGCTTTCACTTTTCATTTCCCGGGAATTTTCGCAAAACGTTCTGAAAAACACCGTAATCTGCGTAAAAGCCGCTTATTCCGACCTTTTACAGATTAAAGCCATGTTTTCTGCGCTTATTGAAAAAATGGCTTCAGAAGGTCTTTTTATATGGGATAATATTTATCCTGCCTGCGCTTTTTCAGAAGACATTGCCGAAAACCGACTTTACCTTCTTAAACAGGGGGACTCTCTTCTTTCCGTATTTGCACTCGGCAATGACCTTGCGGGTTCAGATTTTCCCGGATGGGAAAGTCCCTCGGCAAAAGCGCTTTTTCTTATGCGCCTGGGCGTTAACCCCCTATATTCAAAAAAAGGTTTCGGCATACTTTCCGTCAAAAAGGCCGCTGCGTTTGCAAAAGCCGCCGGCGTGAAGTATCTTCGCCTGTTTGTCGCCGCTGATAACGTTCCCGCAATACGCTTTTATGAAAATTTCGGCTTTTGCCGCACCCCGGGCGTTTTTCGCAATGAAATTGCTCCCGCTGAGTTTATTGATGAATATGGCTATGAACTTAAACTTTGAATAGAAATCCGCCGGTTTACAATATGCTTGTGCTTTGCTGAGCATTATGAAAAAAGAGCCTCCCATTCGGGAGGCTCTTTTTGCGGCTTTTTTGCCGCGGGATTATTTTGCCTGTTCTTCTTCTATGGCCTTGAGAAGGATGTCTTTAGCATAAGAAATTGCGTTTGCTACGCTGCCCTCTTCAAAGGGAACGTGCAGGTGCGCCGCCTTGAGAGATTCAAGGTAAGAGAGGCTGCCGCCGATGTCGCAAAGGGTGAGGTAATCCTTAAAGGCTTCCTCTTTGTTCTCCGCATAGCGCTTTTTGAACTCCATGGCTCCCATGGTAGTAAGGGTGTAGTTTATATAATAGAACGGATAGAGGAAAATGTGAATCTTGTGGTACCAATAGCCGCCGCGCTCCATGAAGGGGTCGTTTTCATATTTGCGCCAGGGCATATATTTTTCCTCAAGCTTGTGCCACTCCATGGTACGCTCCTTGGGGGTAAGATCCGGATTTTCGTAAACAATGTGCTGGAATTCGTCAACCGCTACGCCGAAGGGCACAAAGGTAAGAGCTTCCTGAAGGTGGGCAAAGCGGTATTTATCCGCAGCGTCGCCAAAGAAACGCTCTGCATAAGGATAGCAGAACTGTTCCATAGACATGGAGTGAATTTCAGCAATATCGGTACTTTCGGAATAATATGCCATAACCGGCTGATGACGCATTGCGCGATAGCCTGCAAAGGCATGGCCAAGCTCGTGGCTTAAAACCTGCATATCAAAAATGGTGTGGTTGAAACAGCTGAATACAAACGGAGCGCGGTACTTCGTAAGATCCGTCATATATCCGGTATTGGCCTTATTGGGCTTGTTTTCAAGATCCATCAGCTCATGCTCAATCATAAAGTCGATGAATTCGCCGGTTTCGGGACTGAGATCGTGGTACATTTTCTGTGCTTCGGCAACCATATACTTTTCGTCGCCGATGGGCTCCGCGTTGCCGTCAGGGAATACAAATTTTTCATCGTAAGCCATAATATGATCAACACCGATGCGTTTTGCCTGCGCTTCGTAAAGCTTTTCGCAAAGGGGAACAAGCTCACGGCGAACCTGCTCGCGGAAGGAAGCAACCTCCTCTTGACCGTAATCGCTTCTTCCCTGCTGAAGATAGCCCAGGGGAGTAAAGGTCTTGTAGCCCAGCGCCTGACCCATTTTGGTACGAACTTTTATGAGCTTGTCGAAGATTTCTTCCATCTTCTCCTCGTTGCTTTCATAAAACTCGGAGTATTTTTTGAATGCTGCCTTGCGAACTTCGCGGTCCGGGTTCTCAAAGTACTTCTGAATGCCGTAAAGGTTAAGCTTCTTTCCGTCAAACTCAATCTCTGCGGTAGCCATCAGCTTCTGATACTCGGTTTCAAGACGGCTTTCCTCCTGCATAAAAGGAACAAGAGCGTCATCATATTGAGCAAGCTCGCGGCGGGAGGCAACAAGGTATTCCTTGCCGAGATCCGCATCAATTTCAGCGGTGAAAGGGCAATCGACTATCGCTTTGGTAAGGGCGATGAAAGAACCCTCCGCTTCGGGGGAACGCTGATGAATGAATTCGATTTCTTTCTCGTAGAATTCATCGGTGGTGTTAAGAGTATTGCGGATATGCGCAATGGTGGTCATGGTGTAAAGCTCGGACATATACTCGTCGGACTCAAGAATGACGGCTTTTACGTCGGCGTAGCTTTTCGCCGCTTTAACGCGCTCGGTAAGCTCTTTTGCTTTGGCTTCTGCGGCGTCAAAATCAGGTCTTACATATTCCAAATTGCTGAAAGTAAAATTTTCCATATGATTTTCTTCCTTTCTTAATTCATATAAATACTATACAGCCGAACATAAGTATAGTCAATAATCCCGATAAAATTTCTTTTTTAATGGGCATGCAAAGCTTTTGACGAAAAATTGAGCCGCCGCGAATGCCGATTTTACGATTTTTTCATATGGCATTACGCTATATAAAAAAGTACCGCATCCGCGGTACTTTTTTTATTATTATTCAAGCGTTATCTTTTTTGCTGTTTCTGCAAGGCTGTTTTCAGAAAGCGTACTGACGGTTACAACGCCAAAGAAAGAACCGCGTTTTTGCGCAGCTAAAGCCTCATAAATGTCAATACCCTGTTCTTCATAGCTAAGGGTTACATAAAGGCAGGGAACCGTTTTTCCGTCAATTTCAATTTCGCCCATTTCGTTTTTTACAATGCGTATTCCGCTTGTTTCATCAAACTGTTCGCTTATGTTTCCGGAAGAAAACTCCAGATAGCTTTTTTCGTCAAGAATAAGCCCTGCAAAAAGATTTATGTTTTCAAAGTTCACGCTTATGCTGGAGCCTTCGTCGTTATGGCAGTACATATCGTAGACGATGGACGAATTTTCAAGATTGGCAGCGGCGTCCTCGGTGAAAAGGTCGGAGGAAATGCCGTAGAGGGTCGCCATTTCGTCGTCAGAAAGGAATGTCCAGCCGTCGCCGGGAGCGATGGTTATGCCCATGGAATCGTTCGTATAAACGCCGTTCGCAACAACGCCGCGGCTTATTTTTACTTTTTCCTCGGCAACGCTGTTGCTTTCTTTGCTTTCGCTTGTTACACCCTGATCGGATTTTGAAGCTCCGCCATCGGAATTATTGTTCTTTGAGCACGCTGCCAAAGAAATTATAACCACAAACGCCATAAAAAGCGCCGTTGCCTTTTTCACGATAAATTTCCCCTTTTTTATCAGATTGTTTAATTTATAAACAGTATAACATGCCGCATAAAGGTTGTAAACCGTCATTTTTTACACAAAATAACGATTGACGCGTTTTTTCGGCGATTAGCACTTGAACGGCGGCGACAAAGGTGATATTATATAGTCGGTAAAAGCTTTGCCATATAGGAGTACGAAAAAATGAGACATGAAAAATCCTGTGGCGGCCTGATATATCGTGAGCACGACGGAGAAACCCAGCTTCTTTTGCTGAAGCACCGCTGCGGCGGCCATTGGTCCTTTCCCAAAGGGCATATGGAAGCCGGCGAAACCGAAATGGAAACCGCTCTTCGCGAAATTCGCGAAGAAACCGGTCTTCGGGTTTTCCTGCGGGAAGGCTTCCGTGAAGCGGTGGAGTATTCGCCAAAGCCCAACGTAAAAAAACAGGTCATTTATTTCATCGGGTTCACCCTTAATGAAGCCGCCCTTCGTCCGCAAGAGGAGGAAGTAAGCGAGCTTCAGTGGATGGAAATCCACAAAGCCTATGATGCGGTAACTTTCCGCAATGATAAAAATCTTATCACCAAGGCGATTGAATATATTTCACGCCGCGGAATGTAACCTGCAAAAAATTATTAAAAAAAGCACGGCACTGATATGCACCCCCAAAGTTAGACACTTATGGAGGTGCATATTTTTATGAACAAAAAATGGAGAAAGCAAAAGAAGTATGGTGAACATTTCAAAAACACAAATGATTTTATCCAAAAGCTTAACGATTACATCTATTACTACAACAATGACAGAATCTCTCTCAAATTAAAAGGAATGAGTCCTGTGCAATTCAGAACTCATTCCTTCACATCTTAATATTCTTTTGTCTATTCTTTGGGGTTCACTTCAATGCCGTGCTTTTTTTATAAAAAAGTTTAGCCTTTGGGCGCAGCACCGCAAAAGCCTTGCAGCACTTCGCTTTATTTTTTCATTATGCCGTGCGCCGATTTAAATACGGTTTTCCCGAAAAATTTTGTACAAAGATTACTCTCTTTGCGGTAAAGTTTACTTTTTGTTCACCATGCACAAAAACCGCTTTGTGATTTCTACATTTGTTTTTATTGAATCCGTATATAAAATTTGTTAAAATGTAATAAGAGAATTTTTATGTAAAGGGGTTTTTTCATGGGTGCAAAAAAGAAAAACGGCCTTGATGTTCCGATATATTTTTTCCACCAGGGCAGCAACGCCCGTTCATATGAATTTCTCGGCGCGCATATAACTAAAGTCGGCCGTACCGGCGGAACCGTGTTCCGTCTTTGGGCGCCTAATGCCGCCGCTGTGGCGGTTGCGGGCGGCTGGAACGGTTGGAGCGCAGAAGCGAACCCCATGAAAAGAATAAGTGAAGGCGGCGTTTGGGAATGCTTTGTGCCGGGTATCGGCGCCGGCGAGCTTTATAAGTTCGCCGTCACTTCAAAAGAGGGCAAAACTTTTATGAAAGCGGACCCTTACGCCTTTCATAACGAAACCCGTCCCGCCACCGCCTCTATTATATATTCGCCCGAATATGAATGGAACGACGGCGCATGGATGGCGGCGCGGCGTGAAACCGATATGCGCGCCCGCCCGCTTAATATTTACGAGGTGCATCTTGGCGCATGGCGTCGTTACGCCGACGGAAGCTTTTTTAACTACCGCAAAACCGCCGAGGAGCTTTCGGAATATGTTCTTGATATGGGTTATACCCATATTGAGCTTATGCCCGTAACCGAATATCCCTTTGACGGTTCCTGGGGATATCAGTGCCTTGGATATTTTGCCCCCTCCGCACGCTATGGCGCGCCCGAGGATTTTATGTATTTCGTCGACCTTATGCACCAAAAGGGCATAGGGGTTATTATGGATTGGGTTCCGGCGCACTTTCCGAAAGACGCTTACGGTCTTGCTGATTTTGACGGCGCGCCCTGCTATGAATATAAAAACCCGCTTATGGGCGAACGGCCGGAATGGGGCACCAAGGTCTTTGATTTCGGGCGGAACGAAGTACGCTGTTTTCTGATTTCCTCCGCTATGTACTGGCTTGAAAAATATCATATAGACGGCATACGCGCAGACGCCGTAAGCTCAATGCTCTACCGTGATTACGGCCGCCAGGGGCAAAGCTGGGAACGCAACCGCTTTGGCGGGCGCGAAAACCTTGAAGCTGTTTCCCTGCTGCGTTCGTTGAACGCAGCAGTTGCCGAAAACTATCCCGGCGTTATCATGATAGCCGAGGAATCCACGGCATGGCCGGAGGTAACCAAGGCTACCGAACGTGGTCTTGGATTTACGTTCAAATGGAACATGGGCTGGATGAACGACACCCTTGCCTATATGTCCTTGGACCCCATTTTTCGCTCATATAATCATGACAAGCTTACCTTCGGGCTTTTTTATGCTTTTTCTGAAAGCTATATCCTTCCTCTTTCCCACGACGAAGTTGTTCACGGCAAAAAGTCGCTTATAGAAAAGCTGCCCGGCAGTTACAACGAAAAATTTGCCGGAATCCGTGCGCTTTTCGCCTATATGACCTGCTACCCCGGCAAAAAGCTTCTGTTTATGGGCCAGGAATTCGGACAGTTTATTGAATGGGACGAAAACAAAGAAATTGACTGGCTGCTTTTGCAGTATGAAAAGCACGAAAAGCTTCAAAAATTTGTCCGCGCCCTGAACCGCCTTTATCTGACTCACAAAGAGCTTTGGAACGAGCCGGAGGGTTGGAACAACTTTGCGTGGGCAAGCTGTGACGAGGCAGGGCGAAACGCCGTTGCTTTCCGCCGTATGGACAGCGCGGGAGAGCTGCTTTGTTTCTTTAGCTTCTGCCCGAATGAAAATAAAAATTTTTGTGTCGGCGTGCCGGAAAACAGCTTTTGGAAGCTTTTGCTTTCATCGGAGGAAAAGCGTTTCGGCGGCGATGGCGCTGCGCTGCCCGCCAAGCTGGCGGCAATTACCGCAGATGAAGAAAGCCCCGCCCCCTGCGGCGGCGAAGCCGCAGTTAAGCTTGACCTTCCTCCCCTTTGCGCCGCGATTTATAAGCGAATATACAGATAACCGCCGCAAAGGGCAGCAGTAAAATAAAAAAGGAGCGTGCTCAAAAATGAAGCGTAAAATTTTATCCGTACTCGCGGTGCTCGTTGCCGTGCTCATGAGCACCGTGGTGCTCACCGCCTGCGAAAAAACTCCCGCCGGAGCAGACAGCAGCGGCGGGAGCAGCGTGAGCGAGCGCAGCGAAAGTTTCGCCGAACGCGCAAAAGAGCTGACCGCGCAGATTCACGGCAACGCAGTGTGGCTCGAGGACAGCGCAGCCGCCTACGAAGCAAACCGCGACGCTTTGTGGAATACCCCGATAGAAACAACCGGCGCCGTGATAAGGTGCGATTCCGAGGAGGTTTTCGTCTACGATGCCGAGAGCGGAAAACTGCGCTACAAAGCGGAAAATTACGGCGAAACAATTCGCGCGGAAGCTTATTCCGCAAGGGATGGCTACGACTACCGCCTGCTTTTACTCGACAGCGTCGTTTACCGCAGCACGACCGATGAAAGCAAAGTGCTCCGCGAAACGCTCCCGCTTGATATGAAGTTCGAGCACAAGGAATCGTATGATGAATTCCGCGATTGCTACGACATAAACGAGCGGTATTTCACTTGGCACGACGACGACGGAATCAGGCTTTTGAGCCTTGACGGCGGCGAGCCGGAGCTTATCCTTTCCAACGAGGACTTGGACAAAAATTACAAAAGTATTCTTGCCGACCACCCCGAAAGTCTTGTAGAGCTTTTTGGCGAAAAGCGCTACGGCTGCCCGCGGTTCATATGCGGTGGAACAAAAATTGTTGCGACCGCCTTCAAGGAGAGCAGCATTTGCACCGGCATTGTAATTTACAATATTTCGGAGGGTAAAATCGAGCTTGGGCACTTTATTTATGAACCTGACGAGGCACAATATCCGCTTGCCGACCGCTATGTCATGGATGATTGGTACAGAATTGACGCTGAAACTGATGAAATTTATAAAACTGCGGGTGCTCTTGGTGACCCACACGGATGGAGAACAGCCGACGGTGTTACCGCTGTTTTTTACCTCTATGGGCTGAACGGCGACGGTGATCAAAGTGACCGCCGCAACCTTCAGCTCTATGTTAGGGAGATTGACCACCCGCAGAAATATTTCCGCCATGTTGCCTTCATCGCCGACCCGACAACGGAGGCGACATTTACCTTAATCAGCAAGGATTATTTGATAATCAGCATTAGTAATGATAAATTTGCGGTGAAATACAGCGAATAAGCGGCAGATAACTTTTCTGCGACAATTTGTCGAGAGCAATTGCAATGGACTGCCCATTCGGAAAGGAGCGTGCTCAAAATGAAGCGTAAAATTTTATCCGTGCTCAGCGTGCTCATGGCGGTGCTCGTGAGCACCGCTGCGCTCTCTGCGTGCAATAAAGCTCCCGCCGGGCTTGAAAGCGGCGGCGGGGGCGGGGAAAGCTTGAGCGAAAGCAGCGGAAGCGGCGGGGAAAGCGAAAGTTCCGCAGAAAATGAGCAGCGCACCGCGCTTTTCAAAGAGCTGAATGAAGAATATCTTCCCTTGTACGGCATTTTGATAAATGTAGAAGAATGGAATTCGGCAGATAGAATAGACATAGAGATGTTTTATGCATGGTATACAGATTATATTGCCGCAACTATGCAATACGAGACTAGAAAAGCACTTTATTCTATTGACGGTGAACCGGGATGGCATTATCCCACTGTGGAATTTGAAGATTTTATACAAAAATATTTTTATATTTCCACAAAAGTTCTTCGTGAAAGCGATGTCTACAACAAAAACGAAGATTGCTATACTATCCCTGTTGGTGGATGGGGAAAGAATTATAGCTTTTCGGTAGTTTCGCCGGACGATATTTCGATTTCCGGAAGCACCGCCACGGCGAAACTTACCTGCGCTTCGAATCTTGATTCGAAGAAAATTTTTATGTATTTGTCTATCGACATTTCGGAAAAACCGTACAAATTTATTGGCTGCAAAAGTGACGGTCAGGGCGGCGAAAAAATGCCGTAACACTCGGTTCTAATTGCATTTTGCGAAGTTCAAATAAAGGAGCGTGCTCAAAATGAAGCGTAAAGTTTTATCCGTGCTCAGCGTGCTCATGGCGGTGTTCATGAGCACCGCGGCGTTTTCTGCGTGCAATAAAGCTCCCGCCGGAGCAGACAGCAGCGGCGGGAGTGGGGAGAGCTTGAGCACCGAGCAGAGCGGCGAACCGAGCGTGAGCGAGAGCGGCGGCGGCAGCGGTGCTCAAACGGGCACGGAGGGGGAAAACAAAGAACCTATTCAAAAAATTACTGCTATTGTATTAAGCAACAGCTTCGCAACTTATGGAATAGAAC
Source organism: Oscillospiraceae bacterium (assembly GCA_004556975.1). GTDB lineage: Bacteria > Bacillota > Clostridia > Oscillospirales > Ruminococcaceae > UMGS1668. Next base: position 19,075 of record SFFD01000003.1, read on the forward strand.
CGACTTTCAGCGAAGATTTTGCAAAAGCAAGTTTTTTGGGGTATTTTGCGCCTATGCTTGTGACCCTTGCGGACTATGACGATTTTGATTCGGACAGTATCTCCGCCGAAGAAGCGTTCGACTGCTTTGAAACTTTCCTTTCGGAAAGCCGCGACAAAATCACGAATTATGACGAAATCCCGATTAAATACGAGGAATATTTACAGTATTATCCCGCAGAAATCGTCGAGGATTTTGTGCTAAAGCGTTTTGGAACTGCCGCAGAAAGCATGAAAAAGCTGCCAAGTTATAACGGCGAACTTGATGCATACGAACGCTTGTATTACGGCGGAATTACGAAGGGCAAAGCGGAAATAACCGCCGTGCGGCTGAGCGAGCCGAACTGCGAAATCGACTTTTCGTGCCGCGGGTTTTTACACAGTACCGAAACCATTTCCGGAACAGCGGTGATGAAATACACGGACGGCAGATTTGTCCTGTCCGGAATACAGTTTGGCTAAAATTTTTAAGAAATTTCAGGTACGTTTCGACACTGCTCTATGTTTACATAGGGTACTTTGCCCGGCTCATACTGTGTATACTGCGCACAAATACTGCAATTATCTTTGTCGCAATAGCTCTGTGACCAAGAAACGCTCTGGTTTTCCGGTTTGGATGTCTTTTTGTGAAAAACAAGAAAAGGATCGATTGTAGTGTCATCGTTTCCTGCCGGAACAAGTCCATTGCTCTTACCCTTTAATGTTGGCGTTTTGTTATAATTGACGGTGTCAGTATCCACCTCTACATGAAGGTGAGCAAATTGTGTGCCGGTATTTCCGTATTTAGCCATGGCATTTTTGTCGTTGATATGTACTTCTCCGGAAGTTTTATAAATATCGTCAAGGTGACAATATCTTAAAACCAATCCATCATATTTTTTGCCATCTACGCCTTCTACTTTGTCATACCTAACAGCAAGCCATTTTCCCAACGGACCGGAATTTGTAGCACTGTATCCCACTATTGTTCCGTCTCCGCTTGCGTAAAAGCTTCTTGGAGTTCCGGTCATATCAATTGCATAGTGCATAGGATCACTAAATCCTTGTTCATGATATGCAGGAGCGTTTTCCTTGTAGCAAACCGTAATTACGGATTGATTTATAGGCATTATCAGTTTTTGATAGGTTCCACCACCGGAAGAAGAGCCGGAATCTTCGGTGAAGAACCAGAGCTGATGATAATCACCGCCGCCGTTAAGCTGTTCTGCCCAGTAGACATTTCCGTCTGCACCTGCCTGTTTGCCGACTGCGGTAGCGTTTCCGTTCGTGTTGTTGCTTGCGGTAAGGTAATAGTCCTTACCATCAACTTTTGTTTGAAGACGAATGTAGTAATAAATGCCGTGGGCTTCAAGTTTGATTTTCTGCGCAGCTGCGTCTTTTGCAGAAGCCTTCCAAATGTCAGCATTGTCGAGGTAGGTGGACGCGGTGTAGCGGTCAAGGCAGAAAGTTATATCGGTTTTGGGGCGAAGCCTGTCGCCGTCAAAGAGCCATTTCTGCTCGTTGGAATCATCGCTGGTGTAGAGAACAACATTCATTCCGTTTGCGGCAGTGCCGGAGGAATAAAGGTTCAGCATTCTTGTAGAAGATATTGCGCTTCTGATTTTGTAGGTTTTGTTGGTTTCAATACTCATAATTTTTTCCTTTCCGCCCTATTTAGGTCTTAAAAATTTTTTGTTTGATTTTTGTTTTTTCTTTTTCCTTTTGCTTGCCGTGCAAGCCGTGTTGTTTCGCTTCTTTCCGTAAAAATTAGTTAGCGCTGAATTTCGGACTCACCTCCGTTTTTCGTATTCAAAAAATCACCCCCTGTTACATTTGCAAAACGTTTGTTCTGCAAAAATGGCTTCGCAAAGGGAAAAAATGAACATACCGCCACAGCAGTTCAAGAACATTTTCTCTTTGCTTGGCTATATTATAGCACAGATTTTCATTTTGTTAACAGTATTTCAATAATATTTTAATATTTTACGAATTAAATCTTCAAAAGTACAGAAAATTACACATCAATACAGAAAATATATCATTATGCAAACGCCGTGCAACAATACAGCGCCTCCGGCGGATTTGCCGACAACAAAATTGCAAAGGAGCGTGCTCAAAATGAAACGCAAAATTTTATCCGTACTCGCGGTGCTCGTTTCCGTGCTCATGAGCACCGTGGTGCTCGCCGCCTGCGAAAAGGCTCCCGCCGGGCTTGAAAACGGCGGCGGGAGCGGCGAGAGTATGAGCACCGGGCAGGGCGGCGAACCGAGCGCGAGCGAGAGCGCCGCCGAAAGCGGAGAGGACGGCGAATTATACGAATTTGTCGCTTCGGAAAAAGCCGCCGCGCAGGTTCAAGGCATTGCGGAGGTGCTTGGCGGGTACGATTTTGTCGGCCTTTCCGGCGTGCAGAGCACATAGCTTTTGGAACAGGCAATCTATGCCGACATTGCGGCGGCGGGCGATGAAATAAGCGGGTACAACGGCTGCAAAATCAGTGCCGCCGCCCTTTCGCCGCCGCTTGAAAGCCGCTTCGGAGTCAAATATTCCGGCGGCGATAAAGAAATTTTCTAGGACAAATATGCCCGACCGTGGACGGTAAAATCCCTCCGGCTTGAAAGCTTTGCCGACGGAGCGGCAGCTTATTCTGCGGAGCTTGAAAGCGAATATCTTGATTCGCTTTGCCGTTGCGAAATGGTTTTTGCGGTGGAAAACGCGGTGAAGAATACGCTCTGTGCCTTGTTTCAAACCGCTTTGAAGCTGAATTCGCCGCGCCTTTGCCGGAACAACAGGAGCAATACCTTGCCGAGCAGCTGGTTGGGCTTATGAGCGCCTACGCCGCTAAAAACGGCGCCGCGGACGGCGGCTATTCTGTAAGCTTTACCCTTGCAGCAAACGCCGCCAACGGCGCAGTTTGCGGCGAATACACCGCAAAGTTCACCGCCGAAAATGAAAACGGGTGCGAATTTCTGCGGTTCGCAGGCATTATTCCGGCAAATTCATAAAAGATAAAGCCGTTCGATAAAAAGTTAAAATTTTCAACACTGGGGGGATTTTTTTGCGAAAAAAAATGATTGCAATGCTTCTTGCCGGCGGCCAGGGCAGCCGACTTTACGCCCTGACAAAAGATTTGGCCAAGCCCGCCGTACCCTTCGGCGGCAAGTACCGGATAATTGATTTCCCCCTGTCAAACTGCGTCCATTCCGGCATTGATACTGTGGGAATTCTTACCCAGTATGAGCCTTTTGTGCTTTCACAGTACATAGGCGGCGGACAGAGCTGGGACCTTAACCGCACCGGGGGCGGCACTTTTATACTGCCGCCCTATCAGCGCAGCGGCAAAAGCGACTGGTATCGCGGAACGGCGAATGCCGTTTACCAAAATCTTAATTTTATACGCAGATGGAACCCCGAATATGTTGCGGTGCTTTCCGGCGACCATATCTATAAAATGAATTATTCCAAAATGCTTGCGGCGCATATTGCGGCAAACGCTGCCTGCACCGTTGCGGTAATACCTGTTCCGCTAAAAGAAGCTTCCCGCTTCGGTATTTTGAGCACGGATGAGCACGACCGAATAACCGAATTTGAAGAAAAGCCCAAACAGCCGAAAAGCAACCTTGCCTCCATGGGAATTTATATATTTTCCGCAGACAAATTAGAAAAATATCTTACTGAGGACGAGGCAAACCCCGCTTCTCAAAACGATTTCGGCAAAAATGTAATCCCTGCCATGCTAAAAGCAGGCGAGCGGCTTTGCGCCTACCGTTTTGAAGGCTATTGGAAGGACGTGGGCACGGTAGAAAGCCTTTGGGAAGCAAACATGGATCTTCTTGCCGAGCACCCCGCCCTTGACCTTTATGACCAAAGCTGGAAAATTTACAGCAAAAACCCGGTTATGCCGCCGCATGTGGTTGAAAAAGGCGCAGTCATACATAATTCAATGGTAACTGAAGGCTGCACCGTTTCCGGTCTTGTGCTCGGTTCCGTACTTTTTGCCGGAGTGAAAATTGAAGCCGGCGCCACCGTTGAGCACAGTATAGTAATGCCCGGAGCAATCGTTCGCGCCGGTGCTCATATTTGCCGGGCGGTGATAGGCGAGGGTGCCGAGATAGGTAAAGGCGCCGCTGTCGGCGAAGCCGGCGGCAAAATTGCCCTTGTGGGCCCCTTTGCAAAAGCGGCGGATAATTCCGTAATACCCGGCGGCACGGTCTTCGGAAGGGAGGAACTTAAATGAATGAGCATGGAATTCTCGGCATAATAATCTGCAATATGCACGACGAGCTTCTTTCGGAAATCACGGCTCACCGCACTATCGGTTCGGTACCCTTCGGCGGGCGTTACCGCATGATAGATTTTTCCCTTTCCAATATGGCGAATTCAGGCATTAAAGATGTGGGCATAGTTCCAAGCCGCAACTATCAAAGCCTTATTGACCATCTCGGCAGCGGCCAGGAATGGGATATGGCGCGCAAAAACGGCGGACTTTGCATTCTTCCTCCCTACGGCAGCGGAAGCGGCGTTTACGAGGGCCGAATGCAGGCCATTGCCGGAATTGAAAATTTTATCAGAAAAAGCGCCGCGGATTTGGTGGTTTTAAGCGACAGCGACGTTGTGGCAAACATTGACCTTGAGCCTGTGCTCAAACAGCACGCCGAAACTTCCGCAGACATAACCCTTGTTTACAAATATACCGATGTTTTTCCAGAAGGCCGCGAATGTGTTGCGCTTAACTTCGGCGATGACGGCCGCTTGAAAGACCTTCTTATGCGTCCGGAGCTTTCCGGCAAACAGGATATATATCTTGACATTGCCGTAATTAAAAAATCCCTGTTGGAGCAGCTTATTTCAGAAAGCAAAAGCCGCGATGAGCACAGCTTCGTACGCTTTGTGCTCAAAGGCAAAGCCTCCGTGCTCAATATTCTCGGATATTGCTTTGACGGTTGGTCAAACAAGCTTACCGGTCTTAAGAATTACATGGATTCCAACCTTGCTCTGCTTAATCCTGCTGTTCGCGCTTCTCTCTTTCCGGCAGAAAGACCCATATATACCCGCGTTAGGGACGAAGTTTCCGCAAGATACGGCAGCTTTGCCGAGGTGGAAAATTCTCTTATTACCGACGGCTGCGTAATTGACGGCAAAGTGGAAAACAGCGTTATTTTCCGCGGAGCACGTATTGAAAAAGGCGCCGTAGTTTCCGGTTGCGTGCTTATGCACAACACGGTTGTAAAATCCGGCGCCGTTCTTCGCCATGTTATTACCGATAAAAATGTGGTTGTTTCCTCCGGAGAGCAGCTTTCCGGTTCGGAAAAATACCCGCTTTACATCCCAAAGGGAACGGAGCTGTAAAGCTTGCTCTAATCTTTTTCACCAAAGAAAGCCATAAATACGTGCAGCATAGACTGCCCTCCCGATAAAGTTAACCTCTTCGCCGCAAATCTGTTTTCATTTCACTAAATAATATGGGATAAAATTACACAAAGGAGGCTATTCAGGAAAATGAACGTACTTTTTGCCACAAGCGAAGCCCGACCGTATATTGCAAGCGGCGGTTTGGCTGACGTTTCCGGCGCGCTGCCAAAAGCACTTTGCGCCGCAGGAACAGACTGTCGTGTGATACTTCCGCTTTATTCCGACATTCCGCAGCAGTTAAGAAACGAAATGACTTATCTCTGCAATTTTTACGTCCGCCTTTCCTGGCGCGAGCTTTACTGCGGACTTTTTACCGCAAGGCACGACGGCGTCACCTATTATTTCATCGACAACGAGTACTATTTTCGCCGCAGCGGAATTTACGGGCACTATGATGACGGAGAACGCTTTGCCTTTTTCTCCAAGGCGGTTCTTGAAAGCATTCTGCATATTGAAGATTTTTCTGTTGACGTTCTGCACTGCAACGATTGGCAAACCGGACTTATTCCCGTATTTCTTGAAGTCTTTTTCCGTCATGAGCCCCGGCTTTCCCGTATAAAAACCGTATTTACAATACATAACATTCAATACCAGGGTGATTTTGATATGTTTGTGGCGGGCGACGTCGCAGGCCTTCCCGAAGACAAGCGCGGCCTTGTTGAACTTAACGGCCGCTGCAATTATATGAAAGGCGGAATTGACCGCTGCGACGTGGTAACCACCGTAAGCCCCACCTATGCCAAAGAAATTCTTGACCCGTGGTATGCATGGGGCATGGACGGATTTTTGCGTGAACGAAGCTATAAGCTTACCGGAATTCTTAACGGCATAGACTGCGAAAGCTATAACCCGGAAACCGACCCTGAAATTTCTGCTCATTATTCCGCAGACAATCTTTCCGGTAAAGAGGCGGACAAAGCCGCCCTTCAGAAAGAAGCCGGCCTTTGCATAGACCCAAGCGCCATGCTTATAGGTATGGTGGGGCGTCTTGTTTCTCACAAGGGCATTGACCTTGTGGAGTACGTAGGCGACCGCATTATGAATCTTAACGCTCAAATGGTGATTTTAGGAAGCGGCGAACCGCAGTATGAGGACTATTTCCGTTCCCTCGGCGCGCGGTATCCCGGCAGAGTAAGCGTAACCACAGGTTTTATACCCTCTCTTGCAAGACGGATTTACGCCGGCGCCGATGTGTTGCTTATGCCCAGCAAAAGCGAGCCCTGCGGCCTTGCCCAAATGATAGCTCTGCGCTACGGAACCGTACCGATAGTGCGTGAAACAGGCGGTCTTAAGGATTCCATACATGACCTCGGAGCGCCGGGCGGAAACGGCTTTACTTTCAAAACATATAATGCAGACGATATGTTTAACGCCATAGAGCGGGCATATTTCCGCTATCACAGCGGTGACTGGAATAATTCCGTGCGCGCCGCAATGCGCTATGATTTCAGCTGGCACCGATCCGCCGCCGCATATATGGGACTTTACAGAACCATTACAAAATGAAACATATAAAAGCCTCCGTCAAGCTGGAGGCTTTTTTCGTATATTCGACTGTGTAAAATGATATACTATATTCCTGCAGTAATAATATTTTTTTGCAATTTTTTATGCAAAAAATATTATGCTTCCGCTTAAAACCTATTGACTTTTGACATATATCAATATATGATAGTTGATATAGTACAATATAAATTTTACTATGTTTTATTTTGCAGACTGCAAATGAAGGAGCATATATTATGGATAAAAAAACGCTGGTCATCGGTGTTATCGGCGCGGATGTCCATGCCGTAGGCAACCGTATACTCAACTTTGTTTTTAAGGACGCCGGTTTTAATGTGGTAAACCTCGGCGTTATGGTAAGTCAAGAGGAATTCATTTCCGCCGCCATTGAAACCAATGCGGACGCTATATGTATTTCCTCTCTTTACGGTCAGGGCGAACTTGACTGCCGTGGAATGAGGGAAAAATGCGACGAAGCGGGCCTTAAGGGGATTCCCCTTCTTGTGGGCGGCAATGTAGTAATAGGAAAACAGGTTTTTGAGGAAGTTGAAAAGCGTTTTAAGGCCATGGGCTTTGACCGCGTTTTTCCTCCGAATACTCCGCCGGAAACAACCATAAAAGCCCTGCACGAGCTTTTGCATATGGATGAGGAAGACGTATGAAGGCCGTTCTTTTAATAGATTTCGGAAGTACATATACAAAGGTTACTGCCGTTGACCTTGATTCCGAATCGCTTATCAGCACGGCAAGCGCCTATACCACCGTTCAAACGGACATAAATGAAGGACTTGAAAACGCCCTTTGTGAGCTTGAAAAGAAAACCGGGAAAATTGAATTTTCAGAACGGTTTGCCTGCTCCTCCGCGGCGGGCGGTCTTCGTATGGTAACAAGCGGACTTGTGCCGGAGCTTACCGCGGAGGCGGCAAAGCGCGCCAGCCTCGGCGCCGGCGCAAAGGTTATAAAGGTCTACTCATTTGAACTGACCGAGGACGACGCCGCCGAAATAGGCGAGATAAAGCCCGATATACTGCTTCTTTGCGGCGGCACGGACGGCGGCAACAAGGAATGCATAATAAACAACGCGAAAACCGTCGCTAAAATTCCGACGGATTTTCCCGTCATAATAGCAGGCAACCGCGCCGCTTCTGCGGAATGCAAACACATATTGAGCGGCCGTGAAACTTTCGTTTGTGAAAACGTAATGCCCAAATTCGGCACTTTGAACATTGTTCCGGCACAAAAGGAAATCAGGGAGCTGTTTCTTCGCCGTATAATTGAGGCAAAAGGACTTTCAAAGGCTTCGGAGCTTATCTCCGGCATTATGATGCCTACCCCCTCCGCCGTGCTCAAGGCGATGACCCTGCTTGCGGACGGAACGGACGGCGAGCCCGGAATAGGCGAGCTTATCGCCGTGGACGTGGGCGGAGCCACCACCGATGTCTATTCCATTGCTTCGGGAATGCCCACCCGCTCCGACACGGTGTTCAAGGGTCTGCCGGAGCCCTATGCCAAGCGCACCGTTGAGGGCGACATAGGAATGCGGTACAGCCTTCACGGAATCTGCGAAGCAGCCGGTATGGCAAAAATATCACAGCTTTCCGGGCTTTCCGAAAGCCGCTGTGAAGAGCTTGCGGACTTTCTTTCAAAAAACACCGACATCGTTCCGAACGGCAACCCGGAACTTGAGGCTTTTGATTTTGCCCTTGCCTCTGCGGCGGTTGAAACCGCCGTTACCCGTCATGCCGGAACTATGGAGGAAGCATATACTCTTATGGGGCTTACCTTTGTGCAAAGCGGTAAAGACCTTACCGAAGCAAAACGCATTGTCGTCACCGGCGGAAGCCTTATACACACGGGACACACGGCGGAAATTGCCGCACACGCCCTTTATAATCCGGCAAACCCCAATTCCCTTAAGCCAAAAACAGCCGACATTCTTGTTGACAGAAAATATATTCTCTCCGCCATGGGTCTGCTTTCCGAGCATTATCCTAAAGCGGCGCTGCGCATAATGAAAAAGGAGCTTGAGAACTATGGAAATCAGCAATAAAAAAATCCCCGAAGGGGAATTTATGGATATGCGCCGGGAGGTTCTTAACCAGTGGCCCACCGGCAGAGAGGTTGACCTTGACGAAGCGGTGGAATATCACAAATCCCTTCCTGAAAACAAGGTTTTCACCGCAAAGCTGAATGCGGCAAAGGCGGAACACCGCACTCTTGTTCAGCCCCGCGCGGGCGTTCCTGTAATCGAAGAGCACATAAAATTGCTTCAATATCTGCAAAATAACGGTGAAGCGGATCTTCTTCCCACCACCATAGACAGCTACACCCGCCAAAACCGCTATGAGGAGGCGGAAAACGGCATAAACGAGTCCCTGCGCCTAAACCGTGCCATGCTCAACGGCTTTCCCGCGGTAAATCACGGTGTTTCCGGCTGCCGCCGCATTATAGAGGCGCTAAATGTGCCGGTACAGGTTCGCCACGGCACTCCCGACGCCCGCCTGCTCACCGAAATATGCTTTGCCGGCGGCTTTACAAGCTACGAGGGCGGCGGCATCAGCTACAATCTGCCCTACTGCAAAAACGTTCCCATAGAACGCACCATAGCCGATTGGCAGTACGTCGACCGCCTCACCGGACTGTATGAGGAAATGGGCGTTCCCATAAACCGCGAGCCCTACGGCCCCCTTACCGGAACTCTCGTTCCTCCCTGCATAAGCCATGCCGTCGCCGTAATCGAGGCTCTGCTTGCGGCGGAGCAGGGCGTAAAGAACATCTCCGTGGGCTACGGTCAGTGCGGGAACTTGGTTCAGGACGTGGCGGCAATCCGTTCCCTCGAGGAGCTTACCGAGGAGTACCTGCACAGGTTCGGCTATGACGATGTGGTCGTCACCACGGTGCTTCACCAGTGGATGGGCGGCTTCCCTGCGGACGAGGCCAAGGCCTTCGGCGTAATATCCATGGGCTCCGCCATTGCGGCGCTCTCCAAGGCCACAAAGGTCATAGTAAAAACCCCTCACGAGGCGGTGGGCATACCCACCATGGAGGCGAACGCCGAGGGACTGCGCTGCACAAAGCAGGTTATAAATATGCTCCGTGATCAGGAGTATAACGGCGCCGCCGTTGCCGCGGAAAAGGAAATCATCCGCGCGGAAACCGTCTGCATACTCGAAAAATGCCTTGAGCTCGGCGGCGGCGACATAGCCGTAGGCGTGTGCCGCGGAGTGGAATCCGGCGCGCTTGATGTTCCATTTGCCCCATGCCGCGCAAACGCCGGTCTTATGCTTCCCGCCAGGGACAATAACGGAGCCGTGCGTATTCTCAATACCGGAAACCTGCCCTTCACTCAGGACATCAAGGATTTCCACAGGGAAAAGCTTGAGGAACGCGCCCGCCAAGAAAAGCGCCAGGTAAGCTTTCAGATGGTTATCGACGATGTTTACGCCATAGGCAAGGGCTGGCTTGTGGGTCGCCCCAGACATTGATTTTCAAAAGCATTCGCTTTTCTAATAATAAAAAAGAGGTACATCTAAATGAAAATAATCGACGTTGTTTGCTCCGCCGGAAGAACCGGATTTTACTTTGACGACCAGCGCGCCATAAAAAAGGGCGCCGCCCACGACGGAATGTTCTATTCCGGCGAAACCGTAACCGAGGGCTTCACCTCCGTCCGTCAGGCGGGCGAATCCATCTCCGTTATGATAATCCTTGAGGACGGTCAGATCGCCTACGGCGACTGCGCCGCCGTTCAGTACAGCGGAGCGGGCGGCCGCGACCCCCTTTTCCTCGCAAAGGACTTTATCCCGCTCATCGACAAGTATATCAAGCCCGAGCTTGTGGGCAAAGAGGCGGATAATTTCCGCTCCCTTTGCGAAGCTATGGAAACCATAACCGTTGACGGCAAACGCCTTCATACCGCAATCCGTTACGGAGTTTCCCAGGCGATTCTTGACGCCGTTGCAAAAGCAACAAACCGCCTTATGTGCGAAGTCGTCGCCGACGAATACGGCTGCACCGTTTCTGAAAAGCCCATTCCTATTTTCACCCAGTCCGGCGACGACCGCTACCTCAACGCCGATAAAATGATTATCAAGGGTGCGCCGGTTCTGCCCCATGCCCTTATAAACAACGTTCACGACAAACTCGGCGAGCACGGCGAAAAGCTCCTTGAGTATGTGAAGTGGCTTCGGGACAGAATTCTCTCCAAGCGCACGGACGAAAGCTATAATCCTGTTTTCCACCTCGACCTTTACGGCACCATAGGAGCCGCCTTCGGCGATTTCAATTTCTCCGCCATGGCGGACTATATCGCCAAGGTTGAACAGGCGGCAAAGCCCTTCCACGTCCGCATAGAGGGACCCATGGACTGCGACAGCGACCGCGAAACCCAGATTAAAGCGCTCTCCGGCCTTACCGCGGAGCTTGACCGCAGAGGAATTGATGTGGAGCTTGTTGCGGACGAATGGTGCAACACCCTTGAGGACATCAAGCTCTTTGCCGACAACAAAGCCGGACACATGATTCAGATTAAAACCCCCGACCTCGGCGGCATAAACAATACCATAGAGGCGGTACTCTACTGCAAGGAAAAGGGCGTGGGCGCATATCAGGGCGGAACCTGCAACGAAACCGACCGCTCCGCGCAGGTCTGCGTACACTGCGCCATGGCGACTCAGCCGGTGCAAATCCTCGCAAAACCCGGCATGGGCGTGGACGAGGGCTTTATGATTGCCTATAACGAAATGAGCCGCATTATCGCCGTAAGAAAGGCTCTGCGGAAATAATTGCTGCAAAAAAGAACCTCCGCAATGCGGAGGTTCTTTTTGCTATGTTTTCAATTTTTTCAGGCAGCAAATCCGGTATGTGCCGCCTGTCCAGCTTTTTTATTTTTGCGGCAAGGCTTCGGTGCATCTTATTCCCTTTTTCCGTACCACTTCATTGAAAGCATGACGGAAACCGCATTTATCAAAACCAGCGCTGCTATAACCGCCGCTATGATACCCGAAGGCGGAATCTGTGTGAAAAGTTCCTTCCCATCGCCTATAATTCCGTTTGCAACGGCAATAAGCACACAGGAAACGCCCACCATAATGCCGAAGAGCAGCCTTCCTTTTTCTACACCCAACCGGAACATAAGCGGAAGATTAAGTGCCATAAGCAAGAGTCCGCCCGCTCCTGAACAGGCAAACATAACTACTGAACTTATATTTAAGGGTTCGCTTGAAGGAAAAAAGCTATATACAAACGCAAAACCCGTGCACAAAACCGCTGCCGACAAAATGGAAATATATCCGATTATGTACTTGCTGAAAACCAAATCAAACTTGGAATAGGGCATCATCCGCGCAAGGTTATCCCATTTTGACTGTTCATCCCACGCAAGGGCGTTTATAGGTAAAAGCGCCGCATAAACCATCGCAAAGGCGCTTACACTATATCCGGGAACAAGAGCAAAAGCAATTATTATGATAAGAAACAGCTTAAGCTGGCTTACAATCGAATAAAAATCTTTAATTAAAAGACCTTTCATTACCGTTCACCCTCCCTGGCAAGAAAAATAATTATATCCTCAAGGCTTGTGTGCTCGTACCGCAGCGAACACGGCGCAAGGCGCTTTTCCACCAGCACTTCTACGCCGTAGGGCGTGTGCTTCACTCCGTGAAGCGCCTCCGGCGCTATGTCGCAAAGCTCCGCCTCGCTCATCTTCGCCACTGCGTATTCCGAAAGAATTTTGTCCTTCTCATCGCAGAGCAGCAGCTTGCCTTTGTGGATAAAAGCAAAATAGTCGCAGATTTTTTCAATGTCGCTCACAATGTGGGACAACATGAGAATCGAGTGTTCCTCATCGCGCGTAAAGTCATTCAGAATATCAAGAATTTCATCGCGAACCAGCGGGTCAAGCCCGCCTGTCGCCTCGTCAAGAACAAGCAGCTTTGCCTCGTGGGAAAGCGCCGCCGCAATGGCAAGCTTCATCTTCATTCCCCGGGAAAAATCCTTAAACTTCTTGTTTTCCGGAAGATGAAATCTTTGAACATAATTAAAAAAAAGCTCGCTGTTCCAGTTTTTATATGTGTTTGCCATTACACTGCAAAGCATTTTTGCCGTTAATACAGCGGGAAAGTTTGCTTCATCAAGCACAACGCCTATGCAGTTTTTAAGGTCGTTAAATTCCGGTGAGGTACATTCCGTGCCAAGCACCTTGACGCTTCCTGCATCCCGTTCTTCCGCATTCATAATAAGCTTTATAATGGTGGATTTGCCCGCTCCGTTTTCGCCCGCCAAGCCAAGAATGCTGCCCTTCGGCAGATTCAGCGAAAAATTTTCAAGTCGAAAGCCCTCATAGCTTTTGCAAAGTCCGCTTATCTCAATGGCATTCATAACATTTTTACTCCTTTTCAATTAAAGAATACATCTCCGATATTTCATCATGCGAAAGCCCTATCGGCTTTGCAAGCTCGTATATTTCCGAAAGGCGCTTTTCAATTTCGCAAAGGTTATGCTCGCGCAGAACTTCGGCGTTCACCGCCGCCACAAAGCAGCCCTTGCCCGCAACGGTGTTTATATAGCCGTCCCGCTCCAGCTCGTCATAGGCGCGCTTTGTGGTAATCACGCTTATACGAAGATCTTTTGCAAGGCTTCTTATTGACGGTAAAGGGCTTTCAGCCGGGGCTTCGCCCGAAACTATCGCATTCCTTATCTGTGAATATATCTGTTCGTAAATAGGCCGCGGATCGGCATTGCTTATCAATATGTTCATTTCATTCTCCTAAACTGTATATGTACAGCATATACAGTATAAGCGCCCTATATGCTTTTGTCAATAGCAAATACAAAATTTTTTCAGAAACTTTTTGCCGAATTTATCACAAATCTTGCAACACATTGCCAAAAATGTTACACTACCATTATAACAGCTGCGGCGCAGTGCGCCGCAGCCGCAAATGCCGCGGATTTTTCTCCGTGCTCAGCTCCGATTTCCGCATTCCGCATTCCCGAAAGGACGGTGCTCAAAATGAAAAGCTATCTTTCCTCCGTACTCAAATCCGTGCTCACGGTGCTCATTGCCGTGCTCACACCAGTGCTCATGCTTGCCGGGTGCGAAAAAGCGCCCGAAGAGCAGCAAACCATAGAGGATTTTCTTGCTTCTGACGAGGCGGCGCAACAGGTGGAGTTCATCGCTTCCATCGTCTGCAATCAAACCACCGACGGCTTTAACGGTATAGTCGGTTCCGGCACCCTTTGGGACTTCGTTTTCAGCGACATTGACAACATTCGTTCCCTCGGCACCGTTCGCACGGAAGAAGGCTTCGACTACCTCTACCTGCCCCGAGCTGAGGGCGAACGCCTGCTCTATAAATACTTCGGCGTTACCGATGTTTCCACCAACTGCGATTTCTATGATGCCGAAACAGACTGTTTCGTTTTCAGCGATGCCTTCGACCGCTTTCCGTGGAACATTCACAGCGCCGAAATTTTCTCTTCCGACGACAAAACCGCAACCTACAAGCTGGTTTTCTGCTACCCCATCTGCGACGAAACGCCCTGCGAATATATGACCTCCCTGCTGACTCTGAACATTATTCCGGACGGTGACAGCTACCATCTTCAGGCGAAGTCCTGCATCGCTTCCGACATGGAATATTCCACCATCGAGGAGGCGAAGGCGGCGAGCGTTTCCGCTTCCGCCGTAACGCCCGCACTTTCCGCCGAAGAGGCAGCCGAAATCGCACAAAAGTACCTTTGGCCGCTCCAGCCCATAAGCAGCTTGTCATTTTTCGACCCGCACTATATAGACGATTACAGCCTTGTGCGCGCCGGCGTGTGGGCAGGGCTTGATGTAAATTTCTATTCCGCGGATATGAATTCCTTCTATGGCCGCCCAAGCTCCATAAAAAAGCGCACGGACAAAACCTTTTCCGTGCAGCCCGTAAACAACGCTCTGCTTAAATATTTCGGCCTTTCCGAAGAATATCTTGCCGAAAAGCTTCGCTATCAGCTTGCCGACAGCGAAAACTACTATGCTCAGGAGCTTTCTTATGACGACGAATATGTAATTATGCCCACTTCCATGGAGCAAACCGGCGCAAAAGCTAAAATAACCTACCGCATTGTTCCCGCAGATATGAAAAAAGGCGAGGATATTGTCGCATTTTACGCGCGGCATCTTGATGATTGGGCAACGTACAAGCACTACGTGGCGACTTTGGTTTTCGATGAAAACGGCGGCTGGAATTACGCTTCGCTGCTGCCGCTCTCTGTTGAAAACGAAGGCAGACCGCTTGAACTCGCGCAGAAATATCTGAAGAAAGAGCTTGACGAAACTTTGTCCGAAAGCCGGAAAAGCTTTTCAAGGGTTTTCGGCGAATACGGCGTCACCGCCGCTGCGGAGAACATTTCCGTCATGGATGCGTCCATATTCACCTGCGACATTGTCCTCTCCGGCAGCGGCGGAAGCTTTGCCTTTCCTATACGCGCCGCATATGAAATCGGTCTGTACGACAACAGCGTCAGAGCATATGTCAATTATTTCTTTGCCGCGCAGCCCTTCGGCGAAAGCACCCTTTGCCTTATGAACGGCAAAACCGCCGTTCTGCTCGACACCGAAACCATGACCTGCGATGATATAAGCAAAAAAATTTCCGCCGCAGCGGGCAAAAATTTTCAAATCGTGTGTGCCGCAAAGGCGGAAAAAAATTCTTACTTCCTTTGTACTAACTTTTCAGAAAATAAGATTATAACCCTTGATGAAAATTTCGACAAAGTAAGCGAAACCGACGCTTATAACAATTACCTGTATAGCCCCACCAGAGCTTCCGTACTGCGCCCGAACTACAAAAGCGGCATTTCGCTGCTTGATATTTTCGGCGGAACAAAGCTTAACCTCGGAAACTATCTTTACGATGTTTCCACCGGGGACAGCTATTATTACTACGACATTATCAGCTCCTTCGGCTATGTTCCTGAAGAGGAAGAAACCGGTGCCGCCGTTGTTTACGCCGAAGTGAACGACGGCAGAAAGCCAAGCCGCTACTGCGCCGCCATATACGAAAAAGGCGAAATCGTCGAATCCTTTGATTTCGACTGCGGCATAATCCGCCGTTCCTTTGACAATGACGGCGTAAGCATAAAATTTGACGAAAAGAAGCGTATTCTTCACGCCGTCGACCCGGAGGTTCCGGAATACACCGTTACCGCCGACTTTAACGCAAAAACCGTTACCGCAGGCTTTGACAAAATCACCGACCGCCTTTTCGAGGATTTCCTCGGCACCAGTTCAGACGGCAAATATTCTCTCTATGAAGGCGCGTACTACGGCGGCGGAGATATTATCTACGGTTCGATTTTCATTAAGAATAATCAGACCGGAGAAGCCAGATATTTCTGCGAACGCGGCGGAATGTATGGCGGATATTCCTTCATCGGCTTCCTAAAGAACAGCGACATTTACTTTATGACCTCCCAAAGCCTAAAAATTTATAACCCCGACACCCTTGAAGTCACCTTTGACCTTACCGAAAACTTTTGGCTCGGCATTGACGAAAGCATCGACAGCTGCCGCCTGCTTTATACCTTCCGCCGCGACCCCGTGAACATGGATTTTATCGTGATTTACAGCGAAACGCCCTACTCCACCATAAACTGGGGCAATTATGACGATGTTCCGGCGAACTTTACCTACCGCGTCGGCTTCCTCGACAAGGACGGCAGCCTCCTCGAAAGCTACGACACCGGCAAGCCCGTCCGCTCCACATTCTTCGGCATAGACGGCGTTGACCTTTCGCTGAAGGGCGACTCCTTGAGGCTCTATTTCCGCGGCGGCAAAGGCAGCACCGATGCCAGCGGCACATTTGACCTTAAAACGCACGAGTATAAAGATGACTGAGCGCGTTCTCCGCACTATTCCGCATTATTTTGTCCCCATTTTCCTCCCTTTCCCCGCGTTTTATTAAAAAAATTTCGTTTCAATGTAAATTTTTTGCCTCGGTATGCAAAAAACTATTGCAAAAAGGGTAAAAATAATTTATTATTTAGTGTGTAAAAAAATGCGCGTTGCGTTTTAATTCAGGAGGTTTACTTTATGGTTTCTGCAGGCGATTTCAGAAACGGCGTTACTTTCGATATGGACGGCTCCGTCTATCAGATTATCGAGTTCCAGCACGTTAAGCCCGGCAAAGGCGCAGCCTTCGTCCGTACTAAAATAAGAAACGTCATCACAGGCGCTGTTACCGAGCGTACTTTCAACCCCACCGACAAGTTCCCGACCGCTTTCGTTGAGAGAAAAGATATGACCTACAGCTACAGCGACGGCGATCTCTATTATTTCATGGACCCCGAAACTTACGAGCTTGTTCCGATTGAAGAAAAATTCCTTGGCGACAGCTTTAAATTTGTAAAAGAGGACATGACCTGCCGCATACTCTCTTATAAGGGAAAAGTTTTCGGTCTTGAAGCTCCCAACTTTGTTGAGCTTGAAGTTACTGCAACTGAACCCGGCGTAAAGGGCGATACCGCTACCAACGTCACCAAACCCGCCACCCTTGAAACCGGCGCAGAGGTTCGTGTTCCGCTCTTTATCAATGAAGGCGACCGCATTCAGATAGACACCAGAAGCGGCGAATATATCGGCAGAGCCTGATTTTTCACAAAGTAAGCAAATACACAAATATAAACGCCTTTTGGCAAAGGAGAAAATTATGACTATTTCCGAAAAAGTTGCTCATCTTAAGGGCCTTATCGAAGGTATGGAGCTTGAGGACTCCAAAAACACCAAGCTTATCAAAGCCATGGCTGACATTCTTGAGGACCTTGCCTATGATCTTGAGGACGTTCAGGATTCTCTCTCCGAAGTCGGTGAACAGGTCGAAATGATTGATGAGGATCTCGAATCTCTCGAAAACGATTATTACGATTATGACGACGATGACGACGATGATGACGATGACGATGATTGCTGCTGCTGCGACGGCGATGATTGCTATGAGGTTGAGTGCCCCGCCTGCGGCGAGACCATTCATGTTCCCGGCTCCATCGTTGACGAGGGTGAAATGGATTGCCCTTCCTGCGGCGAACATCTTGAGTTTGACTTCGACGACGAAGAGGAAGAAGAAGAGGAATAATCCTTTTGCTTCACAAAAAAATTAGTTTCGGGGCAGGGTGAGAATCCCTACCGGCGGTGATGCGGCCTGTGTGCCGACAAGTCCGAGAGCGTTTTTACTCGCAGAACGGGTGAGAATCCCGTACCGACGGTGTCGCGGTAAATACCGCCAAGTCCGGATGGCGAAACTGCGTTAAAAAACAGTGCTCCGTATTTTTATTTAAGGTACGGAGCATTTTTTATTTGCCGTTTTGCCTCATTTTTAAAAATTCGTTCATTACAAATTAAAAAAGAGGTATTATTATGAAAAGCACAAATCTTAAAAAGCTTGCTACCCTTGGCGTTCTTGCCGCATGTTCCGTTGTTCTTATGCTTGCCGTAAGAATTCCTTTCCCGCCCGCTCCCTTCCTTGAATATGACCCCGCGGATATTCCGATACTTATAGGTACATTTCTGTTCGGTCCGATTTGGGGCTTTGGCTTAACCGTTGTTGTTTCTGTTCTTCAGGGAATGACCGTAAGTGCGGGCAGCGGCTGGATAGGTATTGTCATGCACGTTGCGGCAACCGGATGTTTTGCCCTTTTGGCAGGCTTTATATACAGAAAGCACCACGACAGAAAGCACGCATACATTGCTCTTGTCTGCGGTGTCCTTCTGCAAACGGCAATAATGGCACTTATGAACCTTTGGCTTACACCCATATTTATGGGCACCCCCACCGAAGCTGTCCTTCAGATGATGATTCCGATAATTATTCCCTTTAACCTGCTTAAAGCAGGCGTTAACGCCGTTGTTACCGCTCTTATTTATAAACGCATACACAAATTCCTGCAAAGAATAAATCTTGCGTAAAGGCAGTGACTTATATTGAAAATTGATCCCCGCTGGCCCTCGCTTTCAAGCGAAGAAGCGCACCGCAGAGCGGCGCAGGGCAAAGCCAATGTTTCACCGAATAAAGCTTCAAAAAGCGTTGGTCAAATCTGGCTTTCAAACCTGTTTACATTTTATAATATGCTTAACATTGTGCTTGCGGCGCTTGTTGTCACCACGGGCAGCTATCGCAATATGCTGTTTTTGGGGATCGTAATATGCAATTTCTTTATCGGAACAATCCAGGAATTAAGGGCAAAGCGCACCCTTGACAAGCTGTCTGTGCTTACTGCCCCCACCGCAAGAGTTATCCGCGACGGCGCTGAAACGGTTCTTCCGTGTGAGGAGCTTGTTCTCGGCGATGTAATAATTCTCGGCGCCGGCGACCAGATAACTGCAGACGGAACCGTTATCGGCGGCGAAGCAACCGTTAACGAAAGCCTGCTTACCGGTGAAAGCGACCCCATTCCAAAGCCCACAGGAAGCAAGCTTCTTTCGGGAAGCTTTATAGTAAGCGGCGAATGCGCCGTTGTTTTAACCGCCGTGGGCGCAGACAGCTATGCCGAAAAGCTTACTGCGGAAGCACGCCGCCGCCCCGTGGAAAAATCCGTGCTTAAGAACACAATGACAAAGATTATAAAAGGTATAACCGCAATTATTGTGCCCATGGGCATTATTACCTTTGTCAATCACTATTTTGTTCACAACGCGGGCTATTCCGATTCCATGATAAGCACTGTTGCATCAATGGTAGGTATGATTCCGGACGGGCTTTATCTGCTTACAAGCATGAGCTTTGCTGTGGGCGCCCTGCGCATTGCCCAGCGCCGTGCTTTGACTCAACAGCTGTACTCGCTTGAATCCCTTGCCAGAGCAGACGTGCTTTGCCTTGATAAAACCGGCACCATAACCACGGGAAGGATGAAAGTAAAATCGGCGGTTTCTCTTTTCGGCGACGACGTAAAAGAAATCGTAAGAGAAATATATTCCAATGTTCCCGTGGACAATGCTACCGCAAAGGCTGTAAGCGAAGCTTTCGGCTTTACAAATTCCTGTCGAAAGGCAACGCACATTCTTCCCTTTTCTTCGGCCTACAAATATACTGCCGTTTCATTTGAAGATGAAGCGTATATGATTGGCGCTCCGGAATTTGTTCTTGGCTCCGCATTTCCTTCAGAGCTTGCAAAAGCCGATGAATATTCCTCTGACGGAACCCGCGTGCTTGCCCTTTGTTCCGCAAAATTTGACGGAAAATTATACAAAGCGGAAAAACCCCTCGGTTTTATACTTATAGAAGATGAAATCCGTCCCGGCGCAGCGGATACCTTTGAATATTTCCGCAAAAATGATGTTGCAATTAAAGTTATAAGCGGCGACAATCCCTCGGCTGTTTCTGCTATTGCAAAAAAGGCCGGTATATCCGGAGCTGAAAATTTTGTTGACGCTTCGCGCCTTTCTGACGAAGAACTTTCAGCCGCCGCTTTGAATACTGTTGTTTTCGGCAGGGTAAATCCGGAACAAAAGCGCGTTATAATCAAATCGCTTCAGTCGGCCGGTCATACCGTTGGCATGACCGGCGACGGAGTAAACGATGTTCTTGCGCTTAAGGACGCCGATTGCTCCGTCGCTATGGCAAGCGGAGCGCAGGCAGCCTCTCACGCGGCTCAGCTTGTGCTTCTTGATTCGGATTTTTCCGTTATGCCCGATGTTGTGCTTGAAGGCCGTCGGGTAATAAACAACATTCAGCGCGCAGCTTCTTTGTTTCTTATGAAAACAATGTATTCCTTTGCGCTTGCGGCGCTTTTGCTCTTCGTTCCTCTGCAATATCCCTTTGCGCCCATTCATCTGACCCTTATAGGGGCCGTCGCTTCGGGAATACCCGGAGTGGTGCTTGCACTTGAACCGAATTTCAAGCGGGTATCCAAAAACTTTATGAGCAGCGTGCTTCGGCGTGCCGCCGCAGGTGCGGTAACTATATTCTGCGGAGTTGTTTTCGCAATGGCATTCGGCAAATATATGGGCATTGCGGAAGACGAAATTTCAACAATATGCGTTATTTTTACCGGAGTGTCAAGCCTTGTTACCTTATTGTGTTCGTGTTTGCCGCTTTCCGCGCTGAAAGGCTGCCTTGTTGCGTCCTGCGCCGCAATATTTTTCCTGTGTGTGTTTGTTTTCGACAAAGTTTTTATGCTTGTGCCCCTTGGCACGGTTTCTGTCATAATACTTTTTGCAATGCTTCCCTTTACAGCAATCCAATATTTCATAAGGAGTGACAGCTTACGGAAAAAGAAAATCTGACAGGAAAATTTCGCATTGCCTTGCCGGAGGATGCAGAGCATCTTTTACGCATCTATGCTCCGTATATCGAAAATACCCCCTACACCTTTGAATATGAGGTACCTTCCGTATCTGAATTTCGCAGCCGTATTGAGGAAATAGGCAAAAAATACCCCTGGCTTGTTTATGAAGAAAACGGCGCAATCCTCGGATATGCCTACGGCGGGCCGCTTTTTTCCCGCGCCGCCTATCAGTGGACTGTTGAAGATTCAATCTATATCCGTGCGGATGCAAAGGGCCGCGGAATAGGCTTTGCGCTTTTAAACCGACTTCTTTCAATACTTAAAAAGCAAGGCTTTTGCATTTGTTATTCGCTTATTGTAGAGGGAAACGTCCCTTCCGTTAAAATGCATGAAAAATTCGGTTTTACCGAATGCGGCTTTGCCGCCAACAGCGGATATAAGCTTGGCGAATGGCACGGTGTGTTGACCATGGAAAAACAGCTTAATGAATTTTCTTCTCTTCCAAAGCCGGTAATTCCCTTTCCCGAACTTGGTCTTTCATCTTTTTGATAATTTTATTATTTATATGCAACAAAAAATGAATTTCGTCGCACTTATTTAATATAAAATACATATACGGGGGTTGTTTTTGGAGCGATTTAATGGTATTATTTAGTTACATGCCACCGCCTTTTAACAGCCCATACGGCATTAAGAGCAAAGGCAAACCCGTTTAAAAATTCTGAAAGGATTTATGATAATGAAAGACATCAAGATTTCAAAAAAGCATATTTTTCTCTCCGTTATCTCTGTGCTTATGGTTCTTATTATGATCTGTTTCGCCGGATGCAATAAAAACCAGGGCAGCAGCGAAAGCGAAAGTTCCCATAACCCCATCGTCATTACTCCCGGCAACAGCTCCGGCGAAGATTCCGACGATACGCCAAAGATTGAACTTCCCGTTCGCACCGATGAAGTAAATTCCGCAATTAAAAATAATGACGATGTCGTCGGCTGGCTCTATATTCCCGGTCTTACCGATGTTGACCGCGGCGTTTGCCACGACGCTTCTTCCTATTCCTATGACCGCCGCGACATTACCGGCAAAAAGCTCGGCGGAATAGGTTCCGGCAAAGAATATTGGGTATACGGCGCATATTATGCGCATCTTCGCAACACCTTCGGCGAAGACGCTTCGGATATGTCCACAAACACCATTATTTTCGGACACAGCGACCTTGGCATTACCAATAAAAATTACAAAGATGATGACCCCGAAGGCCCTCTTTTCTCTCAGCTTTTCAATTTTAAAGACCCCAGCTTTGCAGAAAAAACGCCTTATATCTATTTTTCCACACCTACAAAGACCCTTGTATACGAGGTTTTCTCCGTATTTTATAATGACGCGAAAATTGACGGAGGCAAGTCCCTTTGGTACATTGAACCGGAACCCGGCATTGACTACGGCACTCTTCTTGATACCGTAAAAGAGCGTTCTCTTTACAAATACGATGTTGACGTCACAACCAACGACAAAATCCTTACCCTTTCCACCTGCACTGTCGGTTTCGGCCTTCAGAAGCGTGCAAACTATCGCTTTGTTGTTGTTGCAAAACTTGTAAGCGATACTTCCGACCTTCGTGTAAAAAACGCATCCTTCACGATCAATGCGGATGCTCCCGTTCCTTCCACCTTTGCCGACACCTTCAAGGATTATGCGGCAAACTGGAAGCCCAGCGCAGAAGCCGTTTCCGCTTCTTCGGAAAGCTCCTCTGCCGAAAGCTCCTCTGCAAGCTCCGCTTCTTCCTCAAAATAAATGCTGATTATTCAAATAAAAATTCCGTGCTCAAATGAGCACGGAATTTTTATTTATTAAAAGCAATTTTTTATGTTCAATACCCCAGCTTGCCGTCAAGGGATTCGTCATTGGCAATCCACTCGTCGGCGACCTGAATGACACGGTAATTTTCAGAATCATCGCGGATAATAACCGTTTCTATGCCGGAATTTATGATAAGGCGCTTGCACATGCTGCACGGGTTCGCATTCGCCACATAATTTCCGGTTGAAACCTCGCGCCCTACAAGATAAAGCGTTGCTCCTATCATATCCGTCCTTGCGGCGTGGATTATTGCGTTTGCTTCTGCATGAACGGAACGGCAAAGCTCATATCTTTCGCCCCTCGGTACATTAAGGCGTTCTCTTGTGCAGTATCCAAGGTCGCTGCAGTTTTTGCGGCCGCGCGGAGCGCCCACATAGCCGGTAGAAATTATCTGGTCGTTTTTAACGATAATCGCCCCATAGCGCCTGCGAAGGCAGGTTCCGCGTTCCATTACGGTATCGGCAATATCAAGGTAATAATTGATTTTATCCCGTCTTTCCGTAGACATAAAGTTTCACCCTCCTATTCTTAATTTAATAATATAGTATATCTTCTGTTTTTGCAAGCAAAAACTCCAAACAGCACTGCCGTTTGGAGTTTTTCATAATTTTTTATAATTGTAGAACGTATTTAAAGGCACTTTCTGTCGGATTTTCGTAACAGTTTTCCACAGTACGTTCGTGCTTATAGCCGCAGCTTTCAAACGTGTGCTGCATTGCAAAGTTTGAAGCCCTGGTTTCTCCGCAAAAGCGTTTCATTCCAAGCTGCAGCATTTCCTCTGTAACAAGATTAAGCAGCTGCTTTGCAAGTCCGCGCTTTCGGTAATCCGGATGAACGGCGACATTCATAATTTTGACGTAATCCTGTTTGCCCTGCCAGTTATAAATAAAGACATCCGCTGCAATTATATCGCCGTCCATGGCGGCGTAGTAAGTCGTTCTTTCATCCGAAAGTAGCTCTTTAAAGTCCTCTTCTTTCCAAAAATCCGTCGGAAAGCAAAGTTTATCAAAAGCAACAATCGGTTCAAAATGCTCAATACCAAGCTTCTTTATCTCTATCATAGTGCTTCTCCTTTGGTCATCCCCATCTGACCGGCCCGTCATCATCGCCGGAGGAAACCCCCGGTATGCCTTCGGAGGAGGTTTCGGAAGAACTTTCGGAAGATGAAGCTTCCGGCGGAATGTATTCCGGAACGGAAGAGGACGAAGACGAACTCGGCGGCGTTACCGGATTCTGTGGCTGTGAAGCGGTTGACGAGCTTTCGCTGCTTTCATCCGTCTGCTCCGGATTCTGCGGCACGCCCGTAAAGAATTCTTCGTCATACACTATTATATATCCCGCTGCGCCAAGATCGCCAAGAGCGCGAACAGCGCTGCGAAGCTGCGCCCGTGAAAGCCCGGCGCAGTAAACTATCGGCATAACCCTTGAATCTTCCGGAAGGGCAAGCCCTTCATAAACGGCTTTTATCAGTTCGGCTGTGTCTGCCGGAAGCTCATCAAAATCAATAGCGTCCGTCACCTTTTTACCGATAAAGCTGTTAAGATTTATGTACGGCGCAAAGCCGTCCGCATCAAACTCAAGGGGCGAACCTCCGTAAATTCCCACATCTTCGGTAATAACGGAATAGCCGTCAAAAGCGGTCAGTATATCCGTGCCGCTTGTTACCGCAGCAGAATAAACCCTGCTTGCAAACCGTGCAAGAATCTCGCCGCGGCTTGTCTCCTCTGTGCCTGCTCCGAAATATGCATATTCCATTGCGGCGCTTTCCTCCGGAAAGCGCATTCCGTCAAGCAAAATTGCGTCAACTCCAAAGTCTATGGCGTCATAAACAATATCCAGCACATATTTCTGCGCCGTATCGGAATATGGGTTAAGCCACGGCTTACCGCCGTTATCCACGCTTTCATCAAGCCAAAGCATTCCCTCTTCCGACTCATAGCGAATGGCCATATCCGCGGAATTATAGGGCGCGGTGCTGTCCTCAAAAGCATAAATGCGGGCAATTACATCAAAGCCTGCGCGCCGCGCAGTATCAATATAGCTTGCAAGGTCAACGGCATTTTCCGCTGCTGCGCCCACATTCTGCACGCTTACCTGTTTTGACTTATAGGTAACCTCTCCGCCGGCGGTTTTCATATCAATAACAACGGCGGTAACTTCTTTATCAAGCGAAGAAAGGAAGGAATAATACTCCGACTGGTCATAAAGCTTTTCAGCGGGCACCGTAACGGCCACTGTATCTTTATCCATAAACTCCTGCGGAAGCTCTTCCGGCTTTTTTTCCTGCTCCGGTTTGGAAATCGGGTCGTTTTCTATAATTTCCTTATTCGCATTGTTTATTGCCTTCATAAGCGGTTCATAAGCAAACCACCCCGCAGCAAAAAGCGCGCCGGCAACAACAATAATAAGTACCGCGCGAACTATTTTCCCTCTTATGGGGTTATAGATTCTCGATTTGTAATGTTTTACCTTATATTTTTTATTAAACATAGCAATTCATAAAATCAGGTTGGAAGCTGATGCCCCACAAGGCCATAGAAGGCAAGAGACAAAAGCCCAAGATATATAAGAGTTATCGGAAGGCCGCGGAATGCTTTTGGCACACGGCAAAGCTGAAGCCGCTCAATACCGAAGCCGACTATAATCACCGCAAGAGCAAAACCGAAACTCATTCCAAGGCCATAACCTATGGTACTTATAAAATCAAGGCGTTCTATTGACGGCACCAAAAGGCTTCCTAAAACGGCGCAGTTGAACGCCGCGGCGCCAAGGTTGAATTCTGCGTTTACAAAGGTTTCCGGCATAACGTATTTTATAAAGAAATATACGCCTGTATAAACCACCGCAATGCAAAGAATATAGAGCATGGGAATTAGTATATAGGAATATTCGTTTTGCTCAATAAGTCCGCGAAGCGGATAGCCTATTGCGCCGGAAAGCGTAGTTATTAGCGTAAGCAGCACCGTGCACCGCAAAAGCTCTTTCGGCTTTTTAAGCAGATAAAGCAGCCAGCTTGTTCCAAGCGCTCTTGTAAAGATAATGTTTTCTATAAACAGCGCCGTAAGCATCATTGCAAAGAACTGTGCAATATATGTCATACCTCATCCTCCTTCACATTGCCGAAATGGGCATATTCAGGCTTTTTGCAAAGGATTCGTACTGCGCCGATACCCGCTGCCATAAATCCGAGAAGTATAAAGCCCCAGAACGGAAGGCGTATCGCCGGAAAAGAATTTTCGGAAATTTTGATTCCCCAAAGCGTGCCATAGCCGAAAAATTCGCGGCCCGCCCCAAGGATTATTGACACAATACCGAATCCGGCGGAAAGCGCAATTCCGTCCAAAAGCGCTTTGAGCACATTATGCT
The DNA here is from genome assembly GCA_004556975.1 of Oscillospiraceae bacterium. Taxonomy (GTDB): domain Bacteria; phylum Bacillota; class Clostridia; order Oscillospirales; family Ruminococcaceae; genus UMGS1668. The sequence continues at coordinate 45,499 of SFFD01000003.1, forward strand.
TTTCTGAATATTTTACCGAATATGCAGTAGGAATAGTGCTTACCGCCAAAAGCGGAAGATAAATTCCTACGGAATCAAAAACCGTCGCCGAAATTCCGCTGCAGGCAATATAAGCAGGAAAAAGCATTCCGCCCGAAATAAGCATATAAGTCACAATGCGAAGCCAGCGCGGCAGATATTTTCCCACAGCCGCCGCAAAAACAAGCACCGGAATCGTTACAAAAAGAAAGGTTACAGCCAGCGCAGCGCCGGTTTGAAGGCTTGTGTCGCCCGCGGCAAGCTGACCTATTACAAGACCGCCCACAAGCACGGGATTTGAAAAGAAAATATGTGCAAGGCTGTCTTTGGCAGAAAGTTTTTCTTTGATTTTTGTCATTGAAGCGCTGCCTCCTTTTCTTTTTCATGTTCTTCCTGCGGTGCCGGCTCTTTATCGGCAATTGCTTCTTCGTTTTCCTCCTGAATCTTTTCTGTTTCTTCGGAAGAAATTTCACCCTTTTCAAAAGAGTTTTCTTCGGATAGCGGTTCTTTTGAAGCTTTTACCGAAATTTCATCTACGGTCGGGGCATCGGCGGCTGCTTTATCCTCATTTTCTGCCTTTTTATGCTTGCGCACAACGGCCGGCGCCGGTTTTTGTGCGGCTTTTTTTATATCGCTTTCAATGGATTCCTTGAGCTTTTCCTTGTTGCGGTAAAGGTGCAGAGCATTTTCACAAACGGTATCGAAAACCGGAGTAAAAACGTTCATAATAATAATGGCATAGACAAATCCGTCCTCAAACCCGCCAAAATGTCCGAAAAGGAACACAATTATTCCCGCCGCCATTGAATATAAAAGCTTGCCGAAGTCGCGCTTTGGCGATGTCACCGGTTCTGACAGCATAAAGAATGCGCCGAAAACTATCATTCCGCTGAAAAGCTCATAGCAAAGAGCATCAAAGCCACTGCCCTCTATTCTTGGGAAGAGTGCGGAAAGAGCCCCGTATGTAAGCAGGAAGAAAACCGGCGTGCGCCAGTTTACGGCTTTTCTTACAATAAGAAAAACTCCGCAGGCAATAATTACAAGAATGTTGGTCGCGCCCATGGGACCCGGCACGCTTCCCAGCAAAAGATCAAGCACGTCATATTCCGGCACGGCGCCAATGGCAAGGCTGTACGCCGGGCTTGTCGCAGCCTTTTCTGCGTTTTCGCCAAAAACGCTTAAACTGCTTAATACCGCCGGATATTTAAATACAAGATCCGGCCAGCAAAGCGCAACGGAGGCAAAGCCTACCGCCGCAGGATTGAACAGGTTGTTGCCTGTTCCTCCAAACGGAAATTTTACCACAAGAATTGCTACCGCGCAGGCTGCAAGCACAACATGATACGGAATATCAGCCGGCATAAGCAGCGGAATTATAAGCCCTGTTATAACCGGCGTAAGGTCGCGGAGATTCAGGCTTTCCTTTGAAATAAGAGTGCCGGCCAAAGAGAAAACCATGCAGGAAATTACCCCGCAAAGACCGAGCGCTATTGCTCTTGCGCCGTAATAGAAAAAGCTCATCACATAAAGCGGAATCAGGGCAATTATGACATCTGTCATTATGGTAAGTACAGATTCTCTTTGGCGAACATGCGGCGCATTCTGGAACATCAGTTTTTCTCTCATTTTGCGCCCTCCTTTTTACCTTGTGCGGCAATTCTTTTTGCCTTTAGCACTGTTGCCGCAACATCGATTCTTGCCGGGCAGACATATGAGCACGCTCCGCAGCCGGTACAAAGATTTACATCGTACTTTTTTATTCCGTCTGTCTTTCCGAAGTCGGTAAGCAGGCGAATTCGTGAAACCGAAAGCTTTTCCGGACAGGCGTGGTCGCATCTTCCGCAGCCGATACAGCTGTAAGCATAGGAACGGTTGCTTCTTGTAAAGGCAAGAACTGCGCGCGTTGTTGTGTTTATAAGCTCCTCTTCCGGTTCAAAAATCGCGCGGCCGGTCATGCTTCCGCCCATTACAATTACCTCCGGCTCTTCCGCAAGACCGCAAAGCTCCAGAATTTCGGCAGCGCTTGTACCGATGGGCACTTCCACATTGCGCGGATTGGCAACCGCTTCGCCCGCTACGGTAATAAAGCTGCTTGTCATTTTGCGGCTGTCCTCCACCGCCCTTGCAAGATGAACCATTGCGCACGCGCCCACGGCAAGGCGGTTTTTACCCTTCGGAATATAGCGGTATGCCCTGTCCTCTGCGGGATAAAGCCCGCCTATTCTTTCAATTCTTATGTCGTTTATGCTTTTGGGAATGTTGATATTCATATCAAAAATGTGCTTATACACCGCAATATAAATATCTCCGGGGTTTGCCGCTTTTGCGGCAAGCCTAATTCCAAGGGCAAGACTTTCAGGCTGGTGCAATACCATGCACATCTGGCTTGAAACATAAGGCTCATCGTCAACGGCATCTATAACCATTGTGCCCATCTTCCCAAGATTGGCTTTTTCAAGCTTATCTGCAAGCATAAGGCCGTCGCTTTCGTCTACTATACCGGCAAGACGTGCAATTTCAATTATTTGTTCCGCTGAAAGCTCCTCAACCGGCACATCCGGAAAACTACAGTCAAAATATTCATATTCCTGCCTCATAACAAGCACATTCCGCGTAAGCATCGGTTCCTTGTGCTGTTCAAGCAAAATACCTTTTGTAAAGAATGCCATTCTTTCCTCCGTTTAAACCTCCGCGGCGGAGCGAAGTTCCGCAACGGCTTTGTTATAATCCGCCTGACGGAAAAGCGCCGAGCCTGCGACAAAAATGTTTGCGCCCGCAGCGGCAGCTTTTGCTATTGTATTTTTATCAATTCCGCCATCAACCTGGATATCGATTTTACAGTTGTTTTCTTCTGCGTACTTTTTAACCGCGGCAACCTTTGGCATCATATCTTCCATAAAGCTTTGTCCGCCAAAACCCGGTTCCACTGTCATAACAAGTACCATATCAATAAAGGGTATGTATTTAAATACGGCTTCCGCAGGGGTTTTGGGCTTAATTGCTATTGCGGGAGAAACCCCGAAGGAACGGATTTTTTCAATAACCTCCATCGGGTCATCGTCGCTTTCAATATGGAAAGTAATACGGTCTGCTCCGCCCTTTACGAAGTCTTCGGTATAACGAAGCGGGTTTGAAATCATAAGGTGCGTATCAAAAAACATATCGTTCACTTTACGAAGACATTTCATAATCGGCGCGCCATAGCTTATATTGGGAACAAAGTGCCCGTCCATAACGTCAATGTGCAGCTCGTCCGCTCCCGCGGCTTTCATATCGGCACACTCCTGACCAAGGCGGGCAAAATCCGCCGAAAGAATTGATGGTGAAATCTTTATTTCCAAAAGTCGTCAGCTCTTTTCTTAAAAGCATTATAATTATGTTTTAATTATATAATTTTACAGTTTATTTTAACAAAAACCACATTAAAGGTCAACCTATGTGGCCGCATTGGAATAATCTTTGCAAAAAAGTTTACATTTAAAGCCGCTAAAGAAAATGCGGAGGCATTAAAATGCCTCCGCTATAATAAAGCCCGCCCGGTACCGGAAAACAGGGCGCATTACATCTTATGCCGAAAATAAAATTGCGGTGAGCATAAAAACCTTGCGGCTTTTCTTTTATAAATCAAAAAGCGGCTTGCCCGTTGACGGAAAGCCGCAAAATTATGTTAAAGCTTTATATTTTCTTTTTCTTTTTTATGCTTTTCGCGAAGCTGTTCAAAAAAATCAGTAAGAAGTTCGGAACATTCTTTTTCAAGCACGCCGGCGGTAACTTCCGGTTTATGATTATACGGCAAAGCAAACATATCCACTACCGAACCGCACGAACCTGCCTTTGCGTCCTTTGCGCCAAAGACAAGACGCCTTACCCTGGAGTTAATAATCGCTCCGGCGCACATGGGGCACGGTTCAAGCGTAACATAAAGGTCGCATTTCCAAAGCCGCCAGCCTTTAAGGCTGCGGCACGCTTCGTCAATGGCTTCAACTTCCGCATGGTGAAGCGCGTTTTTATCCGTTTCACGGCGGTTCATTCCCCTGCCTACGATTTTTCCGTCCCAAACAGCAACCGCACCCACGGGAACCTCGCCCATTTCAAAAGCTTTCTTTGCAAGGGCAAGGGCTTCTCTCATATAATCCTCATCCGTCAACGCGCAAGCCCCCTTACCAAAGAATCTGAATATAATCGGCTGTCATTATCACCGCAATAAGCATTGCAATAATAAGCGCCGGCGAGGTAAGAAAATATTGCGCGCGTTTTCCCGGAGAAAGAACACTTGGCGATTTGCCGAAATGAAACATATCGCGGTATTTGAGCAAAAGAATGCAAAGGGCAATTATTCCGGCCGTTACCGCAAAAAAGCTGTACACAAGATTTATAAGCAAAAAAAGGTTTTCGCTGCAGTACGGTTCCGCAAGGGTCAGCAGCGTGGCAATTCCGTTATTAAGAAAATGCATTATTATGCCTACCCAAAGAGAACCCGTGCGCATTACGAAATATCCTATGCAAAGCCCGAGTATAAATGCATAGGGTATCTGAATAAGGTTAAGATGAAAAATTCCGAAAATAAGGGCAGAAGAAACAAGCGCAAACATATCGCCAAAGCGCCGCAGACTTTGCATAACAATTCCGCGGAACACCATTTCTTCAATGAATGCAGGCGCAACCGTCATTGTAACTATATAAAGAATTTTTGCAGGAAGCGCCTGCGGAATATCAAAATCGGGCATTGATATTCCTATTCCGAAAAAGCCAAGCGCCTGTTCCAGATATGAAGTGGCGTATGACGCCACTATTCCTGCCCCAAGTCCGACAAAGATTCCTCCGGCTGTAATGTCTCCCCTTAGTTTTCTGAAAGGCAGCGCCACACTTAAAGGCATTTTTATGCATAGCATATAAATGCCGAAGGGGATTATAAGAGAAAGCATATATGTTGCAAGCGTAACCGTCCACTGCGCCGTTTCGCCGACATTCATAAGATAAGCGCCGGAAAGAGCATTCAATACGCCTATAATTGCATACATTGCCGCGGCAGCGCCGAAAGAAATAAGCACATAGCCTATTGATGCAAAACCTATGCCGTTTCCTGCGCTGCGTATTCTTCTTTTTTCTCTTTTCCATTCCGGCTCGGCATATGGGTTGCAGAACCCGTGCCCCATTGAATATACCCCGCCCCTTTGCGGGTCGTTTCCGCCGTTATATTGCTGCAAAAGATACACCTCCGAAAAGCATGCTAATCAGATTTTATTGTATAATAACATATCGCATAACATAATAAAACAATATTTTTGTAAATTTTCATTTAATCCGTGTAAGCTGTCGCTTAAAACCTGAAAGCAGCAATACAGATATGCAAATCCGGCGGTATATGCCCGTTGCTTTCTGCACTCCCTCGCAGAAAAATCTTTTTATAATCTTTATCAAAAGCTGTTGACAAATTCCTATTAAAGGAGTATACTATTTTCACAACATATGAATAACTTTTCATATGTTCATTTAAAAATACATCAGGGAGGGATTCCCGTGGCGGATATGCATCTTGAGCACGCCCACATAATTCAGCAGACAAAGGCCAATATGCCAAATGATCAGGTTCTTACAAAAGTTGCGGAGGTATTTAAAATCTTTGGCGACCCCACAAGAATACGAATTCTTGCGGCTCTTTCGGAGGGTGAAATGTGCGTATGCTGCCTTTGCGACCTTCTTGAAATGAGCCAGTCCGCTGTTTCTCATCAGCTTTCAATTCTTAAGGCGGCCAATCTTATAAAAAGCCGCCGTGAGGGAAAGCAAATATATTATTCCCTTGATGACGCTCATATCGGTGCCATTCTTTGCACCGGAATAGCTCATGTTTTGGAAAGGTAAGGAGATTTTTCAGCATGTCAAAAAAACATTGCAGCTGCTGCGGCAGCAAAGAAAGCGTCTGTACTGAATGCGAAAGCCTTCATAACAGCAGCCATGAGCATGAGCATAAGCATGCTCATGAGCAAAGTGAAGATGAAAGCACAAAACGCAATATATTTATCGTGCTCATCTGTGCGGCGGTTTTTCTGTTAAGCTTTATTCCGGCTATCAGCCCTTATACCCTTTGGCTTTGCCTTGCTGCAACGATTGTTGCCGGCCGTGAAACCCTTATTGAAGGAATAAAAGGGATTCTTCACCTTGATTTTGGTGAGGATTCTCTTATGACCATTGCTGTAATTGCGGCATTTGTCATCGGTGACTTCCGCGAAGGTACAATGGTCGCCCTGCTGTTCTCTCTTGGTGAAAGTCTTGAGGACTTGGCCGTTGACCGTTCCAAAAAAAGCATAGCCGCCCTTGCGGATATTCGCCCGGATATGGCGAATGTGGTTACTGAAAACGGAATTGAGCCTTGCCGTGCCGAAGAAATTTCCGTCGGCACAAAGATTTTTATAAAAGTCGGCGAACGGGTTCCCCTTGACTGTAAGGTTATAGGCAGCGGCGTTACAGCAGACGCTTCCGCCCTTACAGGCGAAAGCCTTCCCGTAAATATTGCCGAGGGCGAAATTCTAAAGGCCGGCTGTGTTGTCATAGGAAGCCCTGCTTCCGGTGAAACAGTAAGCGAATACGGCGATTCCTCCGCCGCCCGCATAATAGATATGGTGCAAAATGCCGCGGAAAAGAAAGGCGCCACTGAAAAATTTATCAGCAAATTCTGCCATATCTATACCCCTGTTATAATAGGCCTCGCCGCAGCTATTTTTCTCGGCGGATGGCTTGGCAATTTGCTCCCGTTTGCCGAAGCCGCGCACCGCGCCCTTGTTTTTCTTGTTTCAAGCTGTCCCTGCGCCCTTGTTCTTTCCGTTCCGCTGGCATATTTTGCAGGCATAGGTTCAGCTTCTAAACACGGTATTCTGATTAAAGGTTCAGAGTATTGCGAACGCCTTTCAACGATAAAGAATGCCGTTTTTGACAAAACCGGCACTCTTACTTCCGGAAAACTTCAGATTTCGGAAATAAAGCTTTATTCCTGTTTTTCCGAAGACGAGATACTTAGATTTGCAGGTGCCGCCGAAGCTTTTTCTGACCACCCTGTGGCAAAATGCGTTGTTGAAAGTACAAAATCCCGCGGTATTGAAATTCCCGTGCCGGAGGACATTACCGAAACGGCAGGCGAAGGCGTTGCCGTAATTTCCGAAGGAAAAAAGATTGCCTGCGGCAATGAAAAGCTTCTTCGTCGCCTTGAAATAAGCTTTGAGCACGCAGAAGGCGCAAACCTCTATGTAGCCGTTGACGGCGTGCTCGTCGGAAGCATTTATCTTGAGGACACTCTTCGTCCCGAAGCTGCAGAAGCGATAAGGAAGCTTCATTCCCTTGGTGTTGAGCACGCATATATGCTTACCGGAGATAATGAGCACGCCGCGGCAAAAGCCGCTTCGGAATGCGGACTTGACGGTTATTACGCCTCTCTTATGCCGGAAGACAAGGTTACCTGCGTTGAGAAAATCAAAAAGAGCGGCACCACCGTATTTACCGGTGACGGAATAAACGATGCGCCCGTGCTTGCTGCTGCAGATGTAGGCGCAGCAATGGGAATGGGCACCGACGCTGCCATAGAATCCGCAGATATTGTGCTGATGAAAGGCGGCGTTTCCGCCCTTCCGAAAGCAATTGAAATTTCCCGCAAAATTATGCGCTGTGTCCGCCAGAACGTAATATTTATCATGGCGGTAAAAATCGCCGTACTTGTACTTGGAATTTTCGGCTATGCTCCTATTTGGCTTGCCGTTTTTGCCGATGTCGGCGTTTGTATGCTGGCGCTTTTATGGTCTCTGCGTCTTCTTCGCATAAAGTTCTGATTGCTGTGTTTTTCCCCTTATTTTGTTTGAATGTTTTATATCGGTGCAGCAATTTTGTTATACTCTTATTTTCTGCATAAAAAGCTGGTGCTTCGGTTGTTTTCCGAAGCGCCAGCTTTTTTATCAATATAAACAAATAAAGCTTTCATCAAAAATCTGATGAAAGCTTTATGATGGCGGAGAAGGAGGGACTCGAACCCTCGCGCCGCTTTTGACACAGCCTACGCCCTTAGCAGGGGCGCCTCGTCACCACTTGAGTACTTCTCCATGTGCTGAACATACAAAGTTCATATTAAGTTTTAGAAGTTACTGAAATGCAACGGCACCCCTACGGGGCCGGCCCTCTTGGCGTTAGCGTCTTGCTGCTTCGCTGTCGCTTGCATCAAGCCGACGCCTGCGCCATGGCTGCCTCGCTGTATCCGCCACCGGCGGCGCTTCGGCATCCATGCCCGTCACCACTTGAGTACTTCTCCATGTGCTGAACATACAAAGTTCATATTAAATTTCCGTTGAGAGAAAAAATTGGCGGAGAGGATGGGATTCGAACCCATGGCTCTTTCGAGTCACTGGTTTTCAAGACCAGCTCCTTAAACCGCTCGGACACCTCTCCACGGCTACAATATAATATATCACAAAAACAAGGCCTATGTCAATAGCCTTTTAGCATTTTGGCGTTTTTTTGCAATTATATGCATTTGCAAAATATTTAAAATTCCTTTTTATCTTCCTGCCGTAAACAAAGCGCGGCTTTTGTTCACTTTTTCATATATTCCTGATATATAAACAGATATTTTACAAAGTTTTATCTTGTGTTTTTATTTTATCATACTATAATTGAGCAAAGGCGGCGTAAACTTGAAAAAAGAAAATCAAAAGCGCTATGCTGTACCAATTATTATAACACTTATATTGCTGTTGTATTTCATTGTGTATTTCGGAGTATTGATTGCAATTCTGCCGAAAGATTGGAAATATGTCCTTTTCATTTTTCCTCTTGCCCTTGCCGTTATTGGCCTTTTGATTTATGTTTGCATTGACAGAATTAAAGAAATAATGAGCGGTGAAGAAGATGATCTTGGTAAATACTGATTATATTACAGGCAAAGAGCTTGAAACATTGGGGCTGGTTCGCGGAAGCACTATTCAAAGCAAAAATATCGTAAAAGATATTACGCAAAGCTTTAAGACTCTTGTCGGCGGCGAATTAAAGGCCTATACCGAAATGATGAACGAAGCCCGTGCCCTTGCCACAAAACGAATGGTGTCAGAAGCGGAGCAAATGGGTGCCGATGCGGTCGTAAATATCCGCTATGCGTCGGCGGCCGTAATGCAGGGGGCAGCCGAAGTCATTGCTTACGGAACGGCTGTTAAATTCATTGAAAAGTAATGTACTTCTTTTCACCTTTACTGTAAAATTCGGATTATATCTTATTTTACTGACAAAAAAATCACATCGTTTCTGCGATGTGATTTTTTGTTTTGCTTTTTGATCTGCATTGCCGTGGCAAACCGCTTTTCGCAAAAATTATTCATTATAAGCTTATATTTCTATACTGAATATAGCGGAAATATCCCATTATAAAGCCAAAAATCAGCCTTCTGCTTTTTTAGGCTAAATAAATTTTTATATTTATAATTATAATATTCGTAAATAATAATTTAAAACTTTTCAGACTACAACGTCATATTCTCCGGCGCGGTTACCATCATAATAGTCCCAAAGCTTATCCGGCGAATACACTCCTCTGTCGGTAACAATTCCGGTTATAAGCTCCGGCGGAGTTTTGTCAAATGCGGGATAAAATCCATGAACTCCCTCCGGCGCGGTGGGGCTGCCCAGCGCTTCAAGAACCTGTTTTGGGTCGCGCTGCTCAATTTTCACCCCGTCAGCGTGCTCATGGCATTTGTCAGGCGCGCCGGTAACATAAACCGGTATACCCCAATACTTCGCCGCAAGAGAAATCTGTAGGGTGCCCACCTTGTTCACTACCCAGCCGTCCATTGTAATTGCGTCCGCAGCACAGGTAAAAACATCTACTTTCTTTTCATGCATTGCCCAGGCAGGCATATTATCGGTGATAACCGTCACATCAAAGCCCATATCGTGCAAAACGCTTGCCGTAAGCCTTGCTCCCTGGAAATAGGGGCGCGTTTCCGGGCATATGAATTTTATATTTTTGTTCTGCCGTTTACATTCAAGGCACATAAAGCCAAGAATGGTTTCGGCAAAGCACTGCGTCATAACCGTTCCCTCGCTTGGGAATTTTTCCACAAGGTATTTCGCTGTCTGCTCAATTTTGCGATAGCGAGCGTCGGTAATTGCAATAACATAATCAAAAACCGCCTGCTCAATGCTGCGGTTCGCAGCTGCGGCACGCACCGCCGCATCAAGACAGCCCGAGGTAATCTGGCTCATCCGCTTTGCAGTTGTCGGTCTTGCATTTGAAATAATGTCTGCGGCTTCGCGCATATGGCGAAACTGTTCGGCAACACAGCCGCCTGCACCCTCGTGTGCGGCAAGGACCATACCCATTCCCGCCGCAAGATATGGGCCTGCGCTTTGGGTTACCATATCGGTAATTGCCTGCGCCACCTCGGCGGAGGTTCTGCAGGTAACAAAGCTTACCGGGTGAGGATAGCACCTTCGGTCAAGAATTCGCACGGTTCCGTTTTCGTACCATGCAACATTCTCATATTTAAGCAAAAAAGCAAGCCCTTCATCAGCTCTCGGCATATATAAAACCCCTTTCAGCCGTAAAAATCAATAGCGAACTATAATTCCGCTCTGCAAAGCTTTTAAAAGCGTGCATCAGCGGCGCACCTTTTTGAAGAAAAGGAAGTACGCCAGCACGCCGTCAATTACAAAGTCATAAAATCGCGGCCCGTCAAAAAGCACGGCGCTTGAAAGAACGGAAATCAGCAAAATTCCTGCGCTTATTATTTTCGGGAACACGCCTCGTTCTTTTGTCATCCACGCAAAATATGCCATAACCGGCGAGCAAAAAGCAAACACCGTCCACCCGATAATAAAGCTGCGGCTGTAAACGCCTTTTGTCAGCACGGCAACAAGATAATAGGTAAAAAGCATTCCCAAACAGAACGGAAGAATATTGAGCATGGCTTTTTTCTTTGTTTCACTGTAAATTGAAATAAGCGTGCCAAGCAAAATCCAAATTGCCATCTGTGAAAAAATGTTGCCGAGATTCTGTGTGTATATGTCAAAAATACGCGACAAGGCGCCCAACAACAAACCTGCCGCAAGCATTGTAACAGGATTAAGAATTTTATTTTTTGTCAACGCTTTTCCCTTCTACTTTTCTGCATCATATGTAACAATAGGTTTCCCCGCGCTGTCTAAAAGCGGGGTCATGCCACCGGCATAGCCGCCTGCGCGAAAAACATAGTTCACACCGGTTTCTTTGTCCACCCAGATTTCTACAACGTCCACTACGCCCTGGGAATAGGTTTTTACAAATCTGTTGTCGCTCATTTTACCCTCCGAAAAAATATTACGCTTAAATTATATCACGCGGATTATGGCGCGGCAAGCCGCGCGGAAAAGTTTTCTCATAAAAAAGCGTCCTGCTTTTTTAAGTGAACCCAAAAGTTCAGACAAAATTTAACATTAAGTTGTTTGTGAATGAGTTCGGTATTGTACCGGACTCATTCCTTTTAGTTTTAGAGATATTCTCTCATTGTTGCAGCAATGAATGTATTTTTTAATTCATTAATGAAAGCGTTAACGCTTTCGAATTTTTCGCCGTAGAACATTTCGGCTTTTAAGTCTGCCGAAAAAGTTTTCCATAGCACCATTATCCATACAGTTGCCCTTGCGGAACATGCTTTGCGTTATGTTATGCTCATTTTAAATTTTGCACTATAATATTTATTTTTTCTTCCTGTTTTACCTATAAAAGCATGCACCCCAAAAGTGTCTGACTTTGGGGTGCATATCAACGCTTTTTTAATACAGTTCTTTTATAACCTTCTGAATTTCTTCTTCAGAAGCGCCAAGGCTCTTACAAAAGCCAATACCCTCATAAAGTCTTTCTTTCATAAGCCCCGCTCTTTTTTTTGCAAGCTCCTCTTTTGAAAGCTCTGCTACAAAGCTTCCTCTTCCGACGGCGGTTATGATAAATCCGTCCCGTTCAAGTTCTTCCCACGCGCGTTTTACTGAAATTACGCTTACGCGAAGCTCCTCTGCCGCCGTCCGTATGGGCGGAAGAGCTTCTCCCGGCGAAAGCTCGCCGTTTATAACGGCACGGGCAACTCCGTCGTATATCTGGCGGTAAAGCGGAGTTCCTGCCGAATCCTTTACGGATAAGTTCATAGATCGACCTTCTCAAATCGTTTTGCGGAAATTTTGTATGCGCAAAAAGTCATTACTGCATAAATTATAATTCCTGCCGCAAGGATTGGCAAGTGTTCCGCAAAAATTCCCGCCCTGTCAAGAAATTCGCTGATGGGCGAATTCCAGAACTGCGCCAGGGTTTCCGCAGCGCCTATATAAACAAATATAAAAATTGCGGAAAAAATCATCGGCCGGAAAAGCTTGTAACCGGTACGGTAAAATTCCGTCGTAAATATCAGGTTAAACCCGCCCATCATAACAAACACAAGGCCATAGAACGCAAGGTTTGGCTCAATGCCTGCGGCGTTTCCGCCGCCCGGGTTTATCTTTACGGAAATTGCCGAAAGCGGAACGGAAATCAAAACGGAAGCAAGTTCAAAAAGCGCTACCGTCGCAACGCGGCCCTTAACAACATCTGTTTTCTTTATCGGCAGCGTTGCGGTATAGAAAGTATCGTTCTGCTCCCGCCCTATAAGAAAGGTAAAATAGACCGCAAGACAGGTGTACATAAAAATAATGTAATAAGGGTAATTTGGGATAAGCATCATAAGAGGCATAGCCAAAAAAATATACATGGTCGGGTGAACGCTTAACCGAAGCTCTTTATATAACAAATTCTTCATCCTGCTCTCCCCTTTCAATATGAATCATAATTTCCTCAAGGCTTATGGGCGCGGTTTCGACATCAAAGAGGGCGGCGTCCGCCGCTTTTATCATACCTTCAAATCCGAATTTGTGCTCCCTAAGGCCGATAACTTTTTCCTTAAGCTCCGGCGCAAGCTCGTTGCTTCCTCCGGAAACGGCACGGTAGCCGCTTCGGAAACTTTCAATATCCGTGCTTTCAAGAATTCTGCCGTCCTTAATATAGGTTATATAATCGGCGCATTTTTCAAGGTCAGTAATTATGTGGGTGGAAAAGAAAATGCTTCTGCTTCCGTCTTTAACAAGCTCTCTGAATATGCCGATAAGCTCGTCCCGGGAAACAGGGTCAAGCCCGCTTGTAGGCTCGTCAAGAATAAGCAGCTTTGCGCCGTGCGAAAGCGCCAGCGCCAGTAAAAATTTTGCCTTCATTCCGGCGGAAAGTTCCTTAATCCGTTTGTTTTCATCAAGTGAAAATTTTTTTAAATAATTTTTAAAGGCATCTCCGTCCCAGTTTTTATAAAATCGGCTGGTAACATCAGCAACCGCTGAAAGCTTTTTGTCCTGATAGCACTCAACGCCGCTCATAACCACTCCCAGCTCTTGCTTGCAATCAATTTCATTTTCATAAAAATTTTTGCCAAACATGGCAACTTCGCCGCAATCCGGCTTCACAAGGCCAAGCAAGGACTTAATGGTTGTTGTTTTGCCTGCTCCGTTTCTGCCGATGAACCCCATAATGAACCCTTTGTCAAGTTCAAAAGAAACATCGCTTAACTTAAACTTTTCATAGCTTTTTGAAAGTCCTTTTACTGACAAAATGGTCAAGGTATCGCTTCCTTTGTCAAAATATTGTGTATACTCATTATATACAATATTTTGTGGTTGTCAAGTCTTTTTGTCTAAAAGCCTTGCTTTTTTTGTCAATATCACTCTTTTATCATAAAAAGTCTTTATAATATTCTATTAGTTGCTGTTATAAATTTTACACCGAGTACTATTTTAATAAATGTTAACAAATTGTAAAATTAAAATTTCAATGCAACACTATGCAAAATAATTTTCACTTATTTATAGTCCGGCATATTTCGGACAAAGTGAATAAAAATAAAAGCGTATATACGCAGTATGAAAGGAAATCTTTTTATGAAAAAAATTTTTGCAATCTTTTTTGCCGCGCTTATGGTGCTTTGCTTTGCAGCATGCAACAAATCCGACAACAATAATTCCGAAGGCGATTCAAATATTTCAATGAGCCTTGAGGAAATTATAAACGCGGTTTATGAAAAAAATCCCGTTGAATTAAGACTTGAAACCACTTCCATCGATATCTCCGATGCAGACATGCTTAAAGCGTTCACCGGTCTTGATTCTGCGGATAAAATCCAGGAAGCTGTCGTTTCCGAGCCTATGATGGGTTCCCAGGCATATTCCTTCGTGCTTATCCGTCTTAAAGACGCCGCCGATGCCGAAGATGTTGCAAACGCAGTAATTGAAGGCATTGACCCCCGCAAATGGATTTGCGTTGAAGCGGACGATGTTCGCGTTATGACCAAGGGCGATGTCGTTGCTCTTTATATGGTAGGCAGCCAGTTCGGTGACGAAATTTCCGGCGATACCGTTGAAAAAGTATTTACCGAAGTTGTAGGCGGCAGCATTGACAAAGTTATAAAGAAATAATCGCGGCTGGTTTGCGCCGTTTGCGGTGGGCAAAAGCCCACCGCTTTTTATATTTCATTGCGCCGATAGCCGCAAAAAGCCGGTAAAGCGGTTATTTGCAGTTAAAATATATTTGATTTTTAATAAATAGTCAGCTTTATAAAACAATAAAACCGACAGGCTTTAATTATATAAAAATAATCGGGTTCGGCGCCTTGGCTTTAACCGGATAAAACTTTTAAGGGCGTTTGAAACCGCCGTTTTTTGGAAAACGGTCACGGCTTATTAAAGGAGGTATTACGGCTTGCTTTTTTCAAGCATTCCTTTTCTCTATTACTTTTTGCCCGCGGTATTTCTCTTATATTTTATAGCGCCGAAAAGACTGAAAAATGCGGTTCTTTTGCTTTCAAGCCTTGTGTTCTATGCCTGGGGAGAACCTAAATATGTATTTTTGATGTTAGCTTCAATCATAAGCGGGTATGTTTTTGGTCTGCTGATTGAAAAGAATCGTTCCGAACCGAAAAAAGCCAAACTCTTTCTTGTAATTTCAGTTGCGGTCAGCCTGGGGCTTTTGCTTTATTTCAAATATGCGGATTTCTTTATCGGTAATTTTAATGCCGCTACCGGGCTTTCTCTGCCTCTGCTGCGGCTTTCGCTTCCTGTGGGAATAAGCTTCTATACCTTCCAGCTTATAAGCTATGCCGCCGATGTATACGGCGGCCTTCCCGCGCAGCGCGACCCCGTAAGCTTCGGCGCGTACATTGCAATGTTCCCCCAGCTTATTGCGGGGCCGATTGTGCGGTATTCGGATATTGAAAAACAGCTTAAAACCCGTTCCCACAGCTTTGACCTTTGCTGCGAAGGCGCTTCGCGCTTTGTAATCGGACTTTGCAAAAAGATTTTAATTTCCGACCGTTTTGCTGAGCTTTGCTTTGCATTTCGCGCCTCTGAAGAAAAAAGCGTGCTTTTTTACTGGATGTATGCGGTTGCCTTTACTCTGCAAATCTATTTTGATTTTTCCGGATATTCGGATATGGCCATCGGCCTTGGGAAAATATTCGGTTTTCACTTTCCGGAAAACTTTGACCACCCCTATGTTTCAAAAAGCATAACAGAATTTTGGCGCCGCTGGCACATGACTTTGGGAAGCTGGTTCCGCGACTATGTTTATATTCCCCTTGGCGGCAACCGCCGCGGAAAAGCCCGCTGGTTTTTAAATATTTTTATCGTCTGGTTCCTTACCGGTTTTTGGCACGGCGCGGACTGGCAATTCATTGCCTGGGGACTTATGTACGCGGTTTTGCTTGTGCTTGAAAAGCTTTTCCTGCTTAAAAAGCTTGAGCATACGCCCTCTGTTTTCCGCTATATATATGTGCTTTTCTTTACCGTAATCGGTTTTGTAGTTTTCAACGCCCAAAGCATTTCTTCAGCCTTACACGACCTTGGAGGACTTTTCGGCGCGGGCGGCACTGCGCTTTTGTCAGAAGAAGCTTTATATTACCTTAAAAGCTATGCCCCGCTGTTTATTTTCGGCGCGGCCGCGGCAACGCCGCTTTTTGCCGTGCTCAAAGAAAAGGCTAAAAGTAAAAAATGGCTTTGCAGCATGGGAAAAGTGCTTTTGCCCGTTGCGCTTTGCGCCGGAATTCTGCTTTGCACCGCATATCTTGTGGATGGTTCTTTCAGTCCGTTTCTCTATTTCAGATTCTGATTTGAGCACGAAAGGAGCTATAATATGTACAAAAAAATAACCGTCATAATTGTTGCCGTGCTCATGTTTGGGCTTTCGGCATTTTGCGTGCTCAAGCCCCGCGAAGAATATTCCGAAAGTGAACGAAGAAAGCTTGCCTTCTTCCCTGCGTTTACTTTTTCCTCCTTTGAAAACGGAAGCTTCGCTTCAGATTTTGAATCTGCCTCTCTTGACCAATTTCCTCTTCGCGACAGATTCCGCACCGTAAAAGCTTTGGCGCAATACAAGCTTTTCGGCTTTTCCGATAACAACGGATTTTATTTAAAAGACGGCTTTGCCGCAAAACAGATATACCCGCTGAACGAAGCTTCGGTAAAAAACGCGGCCGAAAAAATGACTGCAATATATGAAAAATATCTTAATTCCGAAAACAAAATCGTGGTTGCTGTCGCTCCCGACAAGGGGTATTACCTTGGTGATAAAAGCGGCCACCTGTCTTTGGATTACCGCCGTCTTTCGGAAATTTTACAGCAAAATGCTCCGTTCGGCGAATATGTAGATCTTACGGATTCTTTATCTGCGGATTGCTATTATAAGACCGACACCCATTGGCGTCAGGAAAAAATCGCACCCGCCGCAGAGAAAATTGCCGCAGCATTGGGCTTTGAGCTTGAAAATAACTATACTGTAAGTACAGCTACCGATAATTTTTACGGAGTGTATTACGGTCAGTCCGCCCTACCCCTGCCTGCGGAACAGCTGAATTATATTGAAAGTGCCGCAATAAACGCTTGCTCCGTTTATAATGCCGAAACGGATACCACCGGCAAAGTTTACGACTTTGACAAGCTTTCCGGCAAAGATCCTTATGAATTTTTTCTTTCCGGTTCCGTTTCCGTCCTTAAAATCACAAATCCTAATCAGCAAAACAGAAAGCGCCTTGTTGTCTTTCGGGATTCGTTCGGAAGCTCGCTTGTCCCCTATCTTATTGAAGGATATTCCGAAATAACTGTTGTTGACACCCGCTATATAAACACCTCCATTCTTTCTGAATATGTTGATTTTTCCGGCTGCGATGTGCTTTTTCTTTACAGCACGTTGCTTCTTAACGACAGCTATACTCTTAAATGAGCACCAAAAAAATCCGAGCACCGAAACGGTGCTCGGATTTTTGTATGCCGCTTTATTTGTTTACATATATCAAATACCCGCACAAATCATTTTATTACCCAAAGATTTAACGTTATACGCTTCCGTAGTTTCTTACGTGAGCCGTATACCAAATGTATGTTATCATACCGCAAAAAAATGTGTACGGAGGGCTGTATATGTGAATTTTGAAGCATAAGCCGTACGAATAAACTCATTGGCATGATAAAAGCCGGCATATGTACCGGCTGTTTTTATAAAAATAAGGCTATGTCCGCTTGCTGTAATGCGCCGGGGTGTAAATTTGCCAGACATTCTTTAAATACTCCTCCGGAAATATCCCGATTTTCAGAGCCGGCTTCCGTATTGGTACCCGGTTACGGTTCCTTCGTAATTTTTGCGCTTTAAGCATACGCAGAAACCGTCTATATTACAGCTGCCGTTAAATGCAGCTGTATTGGGTGCAAGCCGTTTTGCTTGAGTATAAATACCGCCTTATACCGTACCGCAAAATTTAATTAAGTCTTAAACATATCCCGCTCTGTTTTTGTTGCCCGACGGCGAAGTTTATAGTATAATGTAGAAAAAGTAAACATTTTTTGCAAAGGCGAAAAGACATATGAAAATTAAAACAAAACAGCTCTCTTATGACGAAGTAATGAAAATTAAAAAGCCGCCGCACAAGCTGCCAAAACGGCCCGGGCTCTTTTTCCGAAGCATAATCCGTGCCGCGTCCTCCGGCGACCTGCGCGACGCACAGTTCAGCTATACAACAAGCCGTATGGAGCTTGCCGGAAAGGGCCCGTGGCTTATTCTTATGAACCATTCAAGCTTCATCGACCTTGAGATTGTTTCAAAAATTATGTTTCCAAAGCCGTACTGCATTGTGTGCACCTCTGACGGGTTTGTCGGCAAGGAGTGGCTTATGCGGCAAATCGGCTGTATTCCTACGCAAAAATTTGTCAGCGACGTTACCCTTATCGGCGATATAAACTATGCCCTGCACAAGGAAAATGTAAGCGTACTTATGTATCCGGAGGCGAGCTATTCTTTTGACGGCTGCGCAACGCCGCTGCCCCGCCGGCTTGGAATTCTGCTCAAAAAGCTTCGCGTTCCGGTAATAAGCATTCATACGGAAGGCGCGTTTTCACGCGACCCTCTTTATAACTGCCTTCAAAAGCGCAAAGTTAAGGTTTCCGCAAATGTTTCCTGTCTTTTTACCGCCGATGAAATTCAGGAAAAAACCGTTGACGAACTTGACGAAGGCCTTAGGGCTGCTTTTGACTTTGATAACTTTGCCTGGCAGGAAAGCAACCGGGTTGTTATTGACGAAAGCTTTCGCGCCGACGGTCTTAACAGAATTTTATACAAATGCGCCCACTGCGGCGCCGAAGGAAAGATGGAGGGGCGCGGCACAAGCCTTGTATGCCACGCCTGCGGAAAAAGCTATGAGCTTACGCCCCTTGGAAGCCTTGCCGCCGCGAACGGCGAAACGGAGTTTTCGCACATTCCCGACTGGTATAAATGGGAACGGCAATGCGTCCGTGATGAAATTGAAAGCGGCGAATACCGCCTTGACATTCCGGTAAGCATAGGTATGATAGTAGATTTTAAGGCTGTTTATATGGTGGGCGAAGGCCGCCTTGTACATACGGCGGAGGGCTTTCATTTAACCGGCTGCGGCGGCAGGCTTGACTATTATCAGGGGTCCAAAGCCTCTTACAGCCTGTATTCCGACTACTATTGGTACGAGCTTGGCGATGTAATCTGCATCGGCGACAAAGACAGACTCTATTATTGCTTCCCAAAAGGCGGCGACGTCGTTGCAAAAACAAGAATGGCTACGGAAGAAATCTATAAACTCAACCACCGCGCAAAATCCCTTGCCCGCTGAATATTTAATATAAGGATGTTTTATTATGCTCTGTTTTTCGGAGTATTCTTCTCCCATAGGCAAAATTACCATTGCTTCGGACGGCAAAGCCATAAGTGAGCTTAAGCTTTCGGGACAAAGCGCTTCAGAAAACTTTTTCAGCGCGCCCGTTTGTAAAAACGACCCCCCGGTCATCGCCGATACAAAGCGCTGGCTTGATATTTACTTTTCCGGCAAAAAGCCCGACTTTCTTCCCGAGCTTTCTCCTTGCGGAACTTTGTTTCAAACCGAGGTTTGGAATCTGCTGTTGCAGATTCCTTACGGCGAAACAACTACCTACGGCGCTCTTGCGGCAGAAATTGCCAAGCGCCGCGGAAAAAGCAGAATGTCCGCCCGGGCGGTGGGTAGCGCCGTGGGCCACAACCCGATTTCAATTATCATTCCCTGCCACAGGGTTATTGGCGCAAACGGAAATCTTACGGGTTATAACGGCGGCATAAATTACAAAATTTATCTGCTTGAACTGGAAGGAGCATGTCCTTCTGAAATTTTTGTGCCATAAAAAACGTCTGCATCTGATTTATTCCAAAAAAACACAGAAAAGTTCATAAATTTAAGGTATACTCATTATGTCTTAATTTAACCAGGCGACTATTATCCGAAGAGAGGTGGCAGCATGGCTGACAAGATGAATGTCTGCCTTATAAATGACAGCTTTCCGCCGCTTATTGACGGCGTTGCAAATACCGTTCTTAACTATGCTTCTATAATCGAAAGGGAATACGGCACAGCCACGGTTGCAACGCCGTATTACCCCGGCGCAGATGACAGCGCGTATCCATACAAAGTAGTGCGTTTTCCCAGCATTGACACCACAAAGCTTGTGGGTTACCGCGCAGGTTTTCCGTTTTCCGCAGAGACCCTTGAGGAAATTCGTTCCCGTAAAATAGATCTTATTCATACCCATTGCCCCATAATGTCAACCTTTCTTGCCCGCACGTTGCGGGACACCCTTGACGTTCCGGTGATTTTAACGTATCACACAAAATTTGATATTGATATTGCAAACGCCGTTCGCGGAAAGCTTCTTCAGAAAGGCGCAATAAAAGCCCTTGTCAATAATATTTCCGCCTGTGACGAAGTTTGGGCCGTAAGCCGCGGAGCAGGAGAAAATCTTCGTTCAATAGGTTATACCGGCGACTATGTGGTCATGGAAAACGGAGTAGACCTTCCAAAAGGCCGCCTGGCGGAGGAAGAAGTCGCAAAAGCGACAAAAGACTTTGACCTTCCGGCAGAAGTGCCTGTTTTCCTTTTTGTGGGGCGCATGGTCTGGTACAAGGGTCTGCGGTGTATTCTTGAGGCTTTGGCGGAGCTTTACGCCAAAGGGCAGGACTTCCGCATGGTATTCATAGGCGGCGGAGCAGACAAAGACGCTGCAAAAGAGCTTGCAAATCAATTTAACATAGGCGAAAAATGCTTTTTTCTCGGTCCTGTCTATGACCGGGATGTAATTCGCGCCTGGTATTGCCGCAGCGACCTTTTTCTTTTTCCGTCGGAATTTGATACAAACGGCCTTGTAGTGCGCGAAGCGGCCGCCTGCGGACTTGGAAGCGTTCTTGTTGAGGGAAGCTGTGCCGCCGAAGGCATTGTTGACGAAAAAACAGGATTCCTTGTTAAAAACGCCCCATCGGATATGGCAGCAAAGCTGCTTGAAATTTTAAAGCACCCCGAAATTATGCGTACCGTGGGTCAAAACGCCATGAATGAAATCTATATTTCATGGGAGGATTCGGTAAAGCGTGCTGCAGAGCGTTATCATACGGTACTTGAAAACTATCGTTCAGGAAAATATGAACGCCGCCGCGGATTTACCGACGAGTGGTTTAAAATGAGCGGTGAAATCCTTGAAGCCGTTGCAAAAGCGCAGGAATTTGCCGAGCGGCGGCCCGAAGAAATGAAAAAACGCGTCGGAAACGTCATTTCGGGAATAAACGAAAAGTACAGCACGATAAAAGACAGTTTTGCACAGCGCTTTGACCGCTATCTTTAAAAAATTTTTAATTATTACTTTTAAACCTTTACTTTGGTTTGCTCTATGATTATAATTAAGGGCACGTTTATAAAAGTAATATCGGAGGACGTCAATGAAAAAATTTGTTTCTGTTTTGCTTGTAATTATGATTTTGGCCACAAGTCTTTCAGCCTGCGGCCATAAACATACGCCCGGTCCCGCCGCAACCTGTACCGAACCGCAGGTCTGTACCGAATGCGGTGAAATTCTTGTTGAAGCTACCGGTCATATTCCCGGCCCCGCTGCGACCTGCTCTGCTCCCCAGACCTGTACCAAATGCGGCGAGGTTCTTGCGCCCCAGCTTATGCACACACCCGGTGCAGACGCAACCTGCACCGAACCGCAAACCTGCACCGTCTGCGGCGAAATTCTTGCGGAAGCAACCGGTCACGACGTCGGAAGCGACGGTGTTTGCACAAAATGTGGCACGCGCATTGTTCCCGAAGGTCAGAAATACATCGCCCCGGGTAAAAACGGCGCTGTTTCCGACGATACTTCAAAAATAATTCCCGAAACACAGAATACCGGTCACTATAACAACAATATTGATGCATATTATGCGGGTGCGGTGCTCGTATGCGGCGACTATTCCCTTGAATATTTTCTTCCCGGTGCCGAGGGCAGTTCCTCTTATGCCGATATTGTCAACGGCTTTGCGGAAAAGTACCCGAACATAAACACCACCTGTATGCTTGTTCCAAAAAGCTGTGCGTTTAACTCCCCCGCAGGCTATACAAACCCTTATGAGCGCACTCAACAGTTCATAGACGCCACATATGGCATGATGAACGACAGCGTAAAGAAAGCGGATTGCCTCGGAGTTATGACTGATCACGAAGGCGAGTATATGTTCTATCGCACCGACCACCACTGGACAAGCCTCGGCGCATATTACGGCTCCGTGGCTTACTGCAACGCCAACGGAATTGAGCCATATGCCCTTGACACTTATGAAACCGTCGTAAAAACAGATTTTATGGGAACTCTTTACGGCTGGGCCGGCAGCCCCTCCTGCCTTGAAGCAAATCCCGACTATACCGTGGGTCATTATCCGCACACCGGCTATTCAATGGTGTATAAAAACGGCGGCGACTGGTACAGCGGCTCCGCCATCAACGCAAACAGCAAGAGCTACGCCGGAATGTTTATCTGCGGCGACCAGCCCCTTACTGTCTTTACCACCGCAAACAAAAACGGCAAAACGCTTATAATATTCAAGGAATCTTACGGCAACGGTTTTGTTCCGTATATGCTTGATTACTATGAACAAGTGGTTGTTGTTGATATCCGCAAGGATACCGCAAGCGTTGAATCCATTATTGAAAAATATAATGTTACCGACGCCCTTATTATAAATAACTGCCAGGCAGCGATAAGCCTTCAGCCCGATCTCAAGGCAAAAGTGATGTCTTAACAGCCGGCGGAATAATTATCGGGTATATAAAAGTCCGTGCTCAAAATGAGCACGGACTTTTTTTGCTTTTTATAAAATGAGCACGATGCTCATCCGTTTATTCAAAAAAGTATTCTCCGTCTGATTTCATGCTAATGGAATGCTCATAAAACAGCTTAAGTGCGCTTACCATATATTCCGTGTCCTTTGCCCCGGCGGTTTCGTATGCGGAGTGCATTGCAAGCTGCGGCAATCCTATGTCAACGGTGTTAAGAGAAACCTGGGTGTTTGCAATGTTCCCGAGAGTGGAACCGCCCGCCATATCTGCGCGGTTTGCGTAATATTGGAACGGAACGCCCGCTTTTTCGCATATTGTACGGAAAATTGCCACTGAAACAGCGTCCGAAGTATATTTCTGGTTCGCATTATATTTGATGACAATGCCGCTGTTCATATATACCGCGTGGTTTTTGTCCATAAATTCCGGGTGGTTGGGATGAACTGCATGCGCATTGTCACAGGATACAAGAAAGCTGTTGGCAACAGCGCGGTGATAATCTTCAAAGCCCATTCCGAGGGCTTCGCGAATGCGGTCGAGGGTATCGGCAAGGAATGTGGAAGCTGCGCCCTGCTTTGTCTGGCTTCCGACCTCCTCATTGTCAAAAAGGCAATAAACCGGCATTGATGAAGTATTTTTCTCCGCGCTTATAAATGCGGTAAGAGCGCTGAAAGCGCATTGCAGGTCATCAAGGCGCGGTGCGGAAATAAACCCGTTCCACTCTGTTCCCTCCTGGGGGTTATATACTATTATATCCGTTGCAAGAATGTCGCTTTCTTCCACGCCGGCGTTTTCCGCAATGCGGCGGCGAAGCCCGCCTTCTCCGTCGGAATATAGCGGAAGCATATCTACCGCAGGGTTATAGCTTACGCCGTCGTTGGCGTTGCGGTTCATATGAATTGCAACGTTGGGAATAACAGCGCAGGGCTTTTTAAGGTCAACAAGGCGCATGGAAACCCCTTTTTCCGTTTTTACCATAATGCGGCCGGCAACGGAAAGCGGGCGGTCAAGCCACGTTGAACAAAGCATTCCGCCGTATTTTTCGGTGGAAAGACGCACATAATGCTTATCCGCAAGTTCCTGATTTTCTTTAATTTTAAACGTCGGGCTGTCACAGTGCGAAGCCGTCATCATAAATCCGCAAAAGCCGTCTTTCGGCACTTTAAAAGCTATTACGGAAGAACCGTTTCTTGTAACATAATAATTCTTTCCTTTTTCAAGCTTCCACTTTTTGCTTTCGCAAAGGGGAATAAAGCCCGCTTTTTCAAGAGTTTCTTCCACATTTTTAACTGCATGGAACGGAGTCGGACTGCATTTTATAAAATCAAAAAGTTCCTTATTCATTTTGATTTCTCCTTATAAAATTAAATCAATAAGATATTATACTCTTTATTATAAAAAGGCGCAATAGCGCCCGATATTTTTGTTTACAAATATTTTCTTGAACTTTCGGTAATTATGTAATAAAATATATGTTGGTTTTTTATTTTTTGTATTTAAGAGGTGCTTTATTTAATGCTTTCCCCATTCCTTGTTTTCGGAATAGTCCTTTCTGCAATAACGGTAATTCTAAAAGGATTTTCAGGTATTCCCGCCGTCCTTTTCGGAATTCTCTTCTTCATCCTCTATTTCATTCTGGGACTTATTATCCTTTGCGTCATACTTTCGTTTATGGCTCTTTCCGTAAAGGATATTGAATCGATTCAGCAAAAAGACAGCCCTCTGTTCCGCAAAATGACGGTATTCACCCTAAACACCGCAATGAAGCTTATTAACGTTCGCGCAAGTGTAGAGGGCGTCGGTCAGATTCCTTCCGGGCGCTTTTTGTTGGTGCAAAATCACCGTTCCATGTTCGACCCGCTTATAAGCCTGTGCGTGCTTGATAAATATCAGCTTGGTTTTATTACAAAGCCGGAAAATATGAAAATACCCGTCATCGGTAAGTTTGCCCACCGCATATGCGCTTTACCCATTGACCGCGAAAATCCGCGCAACGCCGTAAAAACAATTAACGCCGCCGCAGATTATATCAAAAACGATGTTTGCTCAATAGGGCTTTATCCGGAAGGAACCCGTAACCGCAGCGACACTGCGTCGCTTTTGCCTTTTCACAATGCTTCGCTTAAAATTGCCACAAAAGCCGGATGCCCCATTGTTGTAACCACCATTTTCAAAACGGATATAATAAAGCGCCGCGCCCCATTTCGCCGCACAAACGTTGTCATAAAAGTCTGCGGAGTAATTCCCGCAGAAGATGTAAAAGCTTCCTCCACGGCTGAACTTTCCGTAATGTGCCGCCGTCTTCTTTGCGAAGGCATGGGAATTGATTTTAACGAAGAAGAAAACGGATAAGTTTTTTCTGCTTTTATATTACCGGTGAAAAACTCGAGTTTTTTCGGCAACAATAAAAGCACAAAAAATTAAAGCAGCGCTGCTTTAACAACTGAAAGGACTTCATATGAAAAGAAGACTGTCAAAAAAAGATGTGCTAACCATCCCAAATTTTATGAGCTTTTTCCGCATTGCTCTTATTCCCCTTTATCTTTGGCTGTACTGCGTTCAAAAAGCGGTTATTCCCGCCATATGCGTCCTTGCACTTTCCGGCCTTACGGATATATTTGACGGAATTGTTGCCCGAAAGTTCAACATGGTTTCTGATTTCGGAAAATTTATTGACCCCGTTGCGGACAAGCTTACTCAAGGTGCGCTTATATTAAGCCTTTCCGTCAACTTTCCCGACATATGGCCGCTGTTTTTCATTTTCCTTATAAAAGAGCTTACTATGGCGCTGCTTGGCCTTATTGTTCTTGAAAAAACAGATACTGTCAACTCCGCTCAGTGGTTCGGCAAGGCAACCACCGTTGTGCTTGAGGCAAGCATGGCGTTGCTTTTGCTCGTGCCGGGAATTCCCGTCTCTTTGGCCGACGGAATTTTTGCCCTTTGCAGCGCAATGACAATATTCTCTCTGATTATGTATTCCATTTTCTATATAGGCCTTCTTACAAAAAAAGAGCGCGGCACAAAATCCGCAAGGATAATAGTTTCACTTACAATTTCCGTTGCCGCCGTTTCTTTGATATATTTTTTAAAATAGCCTTTATCTCGGCGCTTTCTTTTCAGAAAGCGCTTTATATTGCTGACTTAAAAGCCGAAGTTTAAAATTTTGCATAATTCTGTTTATACCTTGAATTTTATATTATTATCGGCTAAAATGAATCGTGCTTGTTTTGGCGGTATTGCCGCCCATTGATAAAAAAGAAAGGATATTGTCAAAAATGGAACAGAATACAAGAAGAGTCGGCACCGTTTCCCGGGGAATTCGCTGCCCCATCATCCGTGAAGGAGACGACCTTGCCACCATTGTAACCGAAAGCGTACTTGAAGCCGCCGAATCCGAGGGCTTCTCTCTGCACAACCGCGATGTTATCGCAATCACCGAATCCATAGCCGCCCGCGCACAGGGCAACTACGCTTCCGTAGACGCCATTGCAAAGGATGTAAAGGAAAAGCTCGGCGGCGGCACCGTCGGCGTTATTTTCCCCATTCTTTCCCGTAACCGCTTCGCCATTTGCCTGCGCGGAATTGCCTCCGGCGCAAAGAAAATCGTGCTTATGCTCAGCTATCCCTCCGACGAGGTGGGCAACAGCCTCGTAAGCCTCGACAAGGTCGACGAAGCCGGAGTTAACCCCTATTCCGATGTACTTACCCTTGAAAAATACCGCGAGCTTTTCGGCGAAAACCGCCACGAGTTCACCGGAATTGACTATGTTGAATATTACGGCAATCTTATCCGCGAATGCGGTGCAGAGGTTGAAATCATCTTTGCAAACAACCCGAAAGCAATACTTGACTACACCGATACCGTCCTTACCTGCGATATTCACACCCGTGCCCGCACCAAGCGTATTCTTAAAAACGCCGGTGCAAAAACCGTTCTCGGACTTGACGATATTCTCACCTCCTCCGTTGACGGCAGCGGCTACAACGAGAAATACGGTCTTCTCGGTTCCAACAAATCAACCGAAGATAAGGTCAAGCTTTTCCCGCGCGACTGCCAGCCCATGGTTCTTGAGGTGCAGCGCAGAATCCTTGAAGCGACCGGCAAACATGTTGAGGTTATGATTTACGGCGACGGCGCATTTAAAGATCCTCAGGGCAAGATTTGGGAGCTTGCCGACCCGGTTGTTTCCCCCTTCTTCACCGAAGGACTTGTGGGAACCCCCAACGAGCTGAAGCTCAAATACCTTGCGGACAACGACTTCTCCGACCTTTCCGGCGAAGAACTTAAAGCAGCCATTTGCGACAGCATCAAAGCTAAAAGCGGCAGCCTTGTGGGAAATATGGCTTCTCAGGGCACCACGCCCCGCCAGCTTACCGACCTTATCGGTTCCCTCTGCGACCTTACCAGCGGCTCCGGCGACAAGGGTACTCCCGTGGTTCTCATTCAGGGCTACTTTGATAACTACACCGACTGATTTACGAATTATATCTGCACGAAAAAAGTCAAGGCGGCAAGCGCCTTGACTTTCAGCTTGGCGAAAAACTTCGTTTTCCGCCAAGCTGACTTGAACAAAAACGCACCCCTGATGGGTTTCTTTCGTTACTATCTTCCTTTTCGAGAATATATAATCTTATGCACGGAAACGAAAAAATCCGGCAAAAGCCGGGCTTTTTTCGACAGACCAAAGCGCCCCGAACATACCGTTCGGGGCGCTTTATTTCTCTATTCTCTATTCAAATATTCAAACACTATTCAAAGAACAAAGCCGCTAATTACAGCTTGCAGTATTCCACTGCGGTGCGCGCCGCAAGGGCGGCATTGTTATACACAAGGCGGATGTTCGAAGCAAGGCTGTCGCCGCCGGTTATCTCCGCAACCCGGGCAAGCAGGAAGGGCGTGGTGGCCTTGCCGTGTATGCCCTGCTCCTTGCACTCGGCTATGGCTTTGTCAATGGCTCTGTCAATGACCTCCTTGGGCATAGCGTACTCCTCCGGAATGGGGTTCGTAACAAGAATACCGCTGCTCAGCGCAAGGTCGTTGTGGGTTCTGAAGATTTTCGCAAGCTGCTCGGGGCTGTCTACCCGATAGTCCACCTCAAAGCCGGACCGGCGGGTGTAGAACGCAGGCAGCTCCTTTGTCTGATAGCAGAGAACCGGAACTCCCTTGGTTTCGAGGTACTCAAGGGTGAGTCCAAGGTCAAGAATGGATTTTGCTCCGGCGCAAACAACCATAACCGGTGTGTGGGCAAGCTCCTCCAAATCCGCGGAAATATCCATGGTGGTTTCCGCCCCTCTGTGAACGCCTCCTATGCCGCCTGTGGCGAAAATCTTGATTCCCGCCATGTGAGCAATCATCATGGTGGTGGTGACGGTGGTTGCGCCGTCCTCACCCTCCGCACAGAGAACGGAAAGGTCACGGCGGGAGGCCTTGTGAATGGCGGTTCCCTTTTTGCCGAAATATTCTATCTCCTCCGGGGTAAGTCCCGCCTTTAGGCGGCCTCCGATGATTGCGATGGTTGCGGGAACCGCGCCGTTTTCGCGGATAATCTTTTCAACATTCAAAGCGGTTTCAACGTTCTGCGGATAGGGCATACCGTGAGAAATAATGGTGGATTCCAGTGCAACAACGGGTTTGCCTTCCTTTACGGCCTGTGCCACTTCGGGGTTAACATCCAGATAGCTGTTAAGATTCATGATAAATCATCCTTTCACCTTATATAATAGCTGTTTTGATTTTGAATATGCTCAGCGCTGTTCCATACGCTTTTTTACGGCGGCGGCGCACAGCGCGGGGTTGATTGTTTCAGAAGATTCCATGGCTATGGAGCCTGCCGCAAGTCCGGCGAGAGCCGTGTGTTCAAGATCCATGCCCTCAAGATACGCCCATGTCAGCGCCGCCATAAAGGCGTCGCCGCAGCCGGTGGTATTGATTCTGTTGCCCTGAACAGGCGGCAGAACCACGCACTCCTCTCCCCTTGCGGCACAAACGCCGCTGTTGCCCATAGAAATAAACACCCGGTGAACGCCCATAGACAGCAGCTTTTTCGCGGCTTTCTTCGCATCCTCGGTGTTGTGGATTTCAACGCCGGTCAAAAGCGCCGCCTCAAGGGCGTTTGGCTTCAACGTGTGAATTTTGGGAAGAATGTCGCGGATTTTTTCAGCCTTCGCGGTGGAAACAGGGTCGACGAACAGCGGAACATTGCAGTTCTGCGCTAAAAATTCAAGTGACTCCTTCGGAGCGTTGGTGTCTGCCACCACCACCTGCGCGTTCTGCAAAAGGGGAAGCTGCGAAGCGAGGTACGCAGGGGTTATCCTCTCGCACACGGACATATCCGAAACCGCAAGCGCCATCTCCCCAAGGTTATCCGCAAGGTAAACATAGGTGGAGGTGGGCGCTTCGGAAGTGCGCAGCGCATGGCTTAAATCAATGCCCAGTTCGGAACAGGAAGCAGCCACCTGCGCACCGTAGGCGTCATCGCCATATGCCGTCAGCAGCCGAACATCGGTGCCGAGCAAGCTTAAATTGTGGGCTATGTTCCGTCCGACACCGCCGAAGCTCATAGTCACTCTGCCTGGGTTGGAATCCGCAGCCACAAGAGGTTCAAACGAGCGCCCGCCTATGTCCACGTTTACGCCGCCCACGACCACTGCATAGCTTCCGGAGCGGAGCACATACCCCCGCCCCGCAATCAGTCCCTTTCGGGAGAGGTTTGAGATGTGCACCGCCGCGCTGGAGCGCGTGATGCCGAGTGCGTCGGCTATCTGCTGTTGAGAGATGAGTGGATTCTTTTCGATAAGCTGCAATACCTGCCGTTCCCGCTGTGTCATAAGGGCAGCCTCCTGAACAATTATTTATTTTATAAGCATATGTTTATTATAAAAAGCTCCACCGCCCTTGTCAATAAGTAAGCATACATTTAGACGAAAAAGGCACGGATTTTTTCCGTGCTCAAAAATCCCTCCGTGCTCAAAGCCGCTTTTGGAAAAGCGGCTCGCCGTTCAAAGCAAAAATCCCCCATTCGCAAAGCGAATGGGGGATTTTGTGTGGTGCGCTGTGGGGGACTCGAACCCTCGGCCTACTGATTCGTAGTCAGTCACTCTATCCAGCTGAGCTAACAACGCGTAGCGGCAACTTTTCGCCGCAAAATGTATGATACCACAAAGTGTGGTTTCTGTCAAGAAAAATCTCAAAATTTCCGCCGAAATTATCAGAAAAGGTTGCGGCGGAATTTGTTCCAGCGGCGCTTTGCAAAAAGCGTGCCTACGGCTGCCAAAGCGGAAAGCACAAACCACCCGGCCATAACAATTGTCCAACCTGTGCGGTCAACCAAAACGCCGGTGACGGAGCTTACCACCGCGGTGGTAAGGTAACATACGGCGTCCATGGTTCCGGTTATGGTGGAAACCTTGCCCGCCTTACTGAAGTACATGGGCAAAGTGCCGATGAGTATCATGTTCTGACCGAGGGAGCAGGCGTAGGTCACCGCAAGTGCGATTATGGAAATCACGATGGAGAATCTGCCGAACAGTGCCAGCATGGCAAGGCAACCGGCGGAAATCACGAACAGAATGAACAGCGACGAAAGCTCGTCGCGGGTTTTCATCATAATTTTGTTGGTAACAATAGGTCCGAAGAAGCCGAATATCGGCAAAAATGCGCCGGTAAGAATTGAAATTACCGAGCCCATATTGAACATATCTTCAATGAAAGTCGGCACCCAGGTTGACATACAGTCCTTGAGCACGCCCTGAACTCCGCCCACAAGGGCGAGAATTGTAAGGCCCGAAACGCAAAGAAGCTGCCACAGGTTCGTGGGGATTTCCTCGTGGGGAACTTCCTCGCCGTCGTCCTCGTGAACGGCGACAATGTCCTCCTCAACGCCGTTTTTGTCTGCGTCATGCTCAATTTTCGTGGTGACGATTATCCATGTTACCGCCGCAAGCAGCGTTGCACTGCTGCCGCTGATAAACGCCGCCTTCCAGCCAAAGGCGTTTATCAGAAGAGCCGAAAGGATGTACGCCATAAGCGTTCCCCCCGCCATGGTGGTGGCAAGAGCCGTGCAAGCCTTCTGCCGGCGGGCGGTGCTCACCCGGTCGGAAACTATCTTGCATATGGGCGCCCAAAGCAGCGACTGGGAAAGTCCGTTAAGGCTCCAGAGAATTATCATTACCCAAAGGGGCGGACCAAGCGAAATGCCGAAATTCAGCAGCGACGAACAGGTAAGACCCGCAAAGACCAAATACCGCGGGTTGATGCGGTCGCCGAGCATGCCGCTTAAAAACTGCCCGCAGCCATAGCAGATGAAAAATCCTGTTGTTACCGCGCCCGCCTGAGATTTAAGCAAAACCCCGGAAGAGGTCATATCCGCCATTGAAGCGGAAAAATTAAGTCTGCCTATGTATGAAAAGCTGTATGCCATCCAGCATGCAGCAATAAAAAGAATTGTTAAGCCGCTTGACGCGATCTTTTTTTTCATATGAAAGAACGGTCCGCCTTTCTTAAAATAAATGCCAATATTATGATGTGCAATTATAACATATTTCGCTGTTCATTACAACTCAAAAACCGTAAATTTATCAACAATTTTAACGAAAATTTATATGTATTTTTTACATAAAATATGTAGATTGTCGATTTTTTAACCGAAAACAATTTAATTTATAACAAAACAGAAATTTATAGTTTATTTTATTCCGATTCGGCATAAATGTAAATATTTACTTGACAGAAAAAACATTTATTCTGTACAATAGTAAAGAAAGCTTTTGCAAACAGCGCAAACTGTTTGGCTTGGCTGCTTTGCGCTTTTAAAAAATCGTAAAGGCTGTGTTTTGCGCTATGAAAAAAAGAATTCCCATTTGTTTATGTTCTGCTTATCGTAATTGCAGTTCTCTGCCTGTGCGGATTTATATTCAGAGAGCCTGTAAACAGAAAAAGCTATGTCCGCTTTGACGGAAAATATTATTACTCCGTAGGTGCAACCGTCGACCCTTCCGTTGTTGGCGAACAGGTCGGCAAAGTGGAACGCCGCGCTCCGCGCACGATTTTTAACCGCAACGGCGACAGCAATTTCTTCGAGCCGGGCGCGAAAATCTATAAGCCCCTGCCGGAGGTCGCTGCCAAGTCCGGCGACATAATCTATGTGGAATTTACGCAGATTCTTATTCATCCGGACCAAACCGAAGAACGGCTTATCAAATATTCCCTGCTTCGAGCAGAATAAACGCAAAGTCCCTCCCGCAAAGCGGGAGGGACTTATTTTTTTATTCAAGCTCAAACGCGCCGGTATAAAGCTGATAATACTTGCCCTTTTCGGCAATCAGCTTATCGTGATTGCCGCGCTCGATTATTCTTCCGTTTTCAAGCACCATAATCACATCGGAATTGCGCACCGTGGAAAGGCGGTGGGCAATGACGAATACCGTTCTGCCGTGCATAAGAGCATCCATACCGTGCTGAACAATGCTTTCCGTGCGGGTATCTATTGAGGACGTCGCCTCGTCCAGTATCATAACCGGCGGGTCGGCCACAGCCGCCCTTGCAATGGAAATAAGCTGGCGCTGCCCCTGTGAAAGACCGCTTCCGTCGCCGGACAGCACGGTATTATATCCCTGCGGCAGCATTCGTATAAAGCTGTCTGCGTTAACAAGCTCCGCCGCGGCAATGCACTCCTCATCCGTTGCGTCAAGCCGGCCGTAGCGCAGATTTTCCATAACCGTGCCCGTGAAGAGGTTAACGTCCTGCAAAACAATGCCCATAGAGCGGCGCAGGTCATCTTTTCGTATATCTTTTATGTTGATTCCGTCATAAGTAATTACGCCGCTGTCAATATCGTAAAAGTGGTTTATAAGGTTTGTAATTGTGGTTTTGCCCGCGCCGGTAGCGCCCACAAGGGCAACCTTCTGACCGGGTTCGGCATATAAGGTTACATCGTAAAGCACCTGTTTTCCCTTCTCGTAAGAGAAATCCACGTGTTCCAAACGAACTTCGCCCAAAAGCTTGCGATACTCAAAGCTGCCGTCGTCTTTTGGAATCTTCCATGCCCATTCTTCCGTAAATGCGTTTGTTTCTTCAACCTTGCCGTTTTTTTCGGTGCAGTTCACAAGGGTAATCTTGCCGGTATCCTCTTCGGAAGGCTCGTCGATAAGCTCAAAAATTCTTTTCGCTCCCGAAACGGCCATGATAACCGAGTTTATCTGCTGGGAAACCTGACCGATTGGCTGGCAGAAGCTGCGCGAAAGCTGAAGGAAAGAAGCGATTACGCCAAGCGTGAGCGTATTGACTCCGGAAAGGCCTATGTTTGTAACGCCGTTGATGGCAAGAATTCCGCCGACTATGGCTATAATTACATACAGCATATAGCCAAGGCCGTTCATAAGAGGCATAAGAGTGTTTGCATATTTATTGGCGTTGGTCACGTTGAAGCAAAGTTCACTGTTGCGCTCGTCAAAATTCTCTTTTGCCTTTTCCTCGTGGTTAAATACTTTAACAACCTTTTGCCCGTTTATCATCTCTTCAATATAGCCGTTCATTCCGGCGATGGAACGCTGCGAGCTCATAAAATACCCGCTGGATTTACCCGCAACAGCGCCCACAAGCTTTAACATAAAAAAGCTGAATACAAGTACAATCGCCGTAAGCAAAAGGCTTTGATACATCATGGAAAGCGAAACGAACACAAGGGTAAGCACGGACTGAATAACCTGCGGCAAGCTCTGGGAAAGCATCATGCGAAGGGAATCCGCATCGTTTGTATAATAGCTCATAACGTCGCCGTGGGTGTGGGTGTCAAAATACTTAACCGGCAAGGTCTGCATATGACGGAACATCTCGTCACGGACGTTTTTAAGAACGCCCTGAGTAACCTCCGCCATAACTCTGTTATAGAAAAGCGAAGAGAGTATTCCCGTAAGATAAAGGCATCCCATTCCGCAAAGCGCCCAGATAAGGGGCGTAAAGTTCGGCACAGCCTGACCGATAAGCGGTTCGATGTAATCGTCAATAAGAGATTTCAGGAACAGCGATGAAGAAACACTTGCAACCGTACTTAACACAATGCACACCAATACAAAAATCATTTTAAGACGATAGCCCTTGAAATATGTCAGCAGTCTTTTTACCGTTGCAAGGTCTATATTTTTAATCGGCGCGCCCTTTGCGCCGTTCGTTGGGCGTTTGCCGGGTCTTTCGTTCGGTTTTTGGGACAATTTTGCGTTATCAGTCATCGGACATACCTCCCTTCTGAGATTCGTACACCTCGCGGTATATATCGCTTGTTGCCATAAGTTCTTCATGAGTACCCATGGCGGCAATTTTGCCGTCATCAAGTATAATAATTTTATCCGCATCCTGAACGGAAGCAATTCTTTGGGCAATAATTATTTTTGTTGTATCGGGAATATATTCTTTAAGAGCGCCGCGAATAAGCGCGTCTGTTTTTGTATCCACGGCGCTGGTGGAATCATCCAGAATAAGTACCTTTGGCTTTTTAAGCAGCGCTCTGGCAATGCAAAGGCGCTGTTTTTGTCCGCCGGAAACGTTTGAGCCTCCCTGCTCAATATATGTGTCATAGCCAAGAGGCATTTTCTGAATAAAGTCGTCCGCCTGGGCAAGCTTGCACGCTTCAATTATCTCATCATCGGTTGCGTTTTCGTTGCCCCAGCGAAGATTTTCTTTTACTGTACCGGAAAAGAGAACATTCTTCTGAAGCACCATAGCGACGGAATCACGCAGTGCTTCAAGGTCATATTCGCGTACATCGTGCCCGCCAACCTTAACACTGCCACCGGTAACATCATAAAGACGGGGAATCATCTGAACAAGCGTTGATTTTGAAGAGCCCGTTCCTCCGATTATGCCAACCGTTTCACCTGATTTGATATTCAATGTAATATCGTCAAGGCAAAGTTTGTCTGCGGTTTTTGAATACGAAAAATTGACGTGTTCAAAGCTTATGCTTCCGTCAGGAACGGTTTCAAGAGGACTTTCACAGTTGGTTAGATCGCTTTTTTCATCAAGCACCTCACATATACGCTCTGCGCCCTCTCTTGCAATGGTGGACATAACAAATACCATGGAAAGCATCATTACGCTCATAAGTATCTGCATTGCATATGTGATAAGACTCATCAGGTTGCCTGTGGAAAGGCCGATTGCCGGGTCGCCGCCGCAGGCAACAATTGCCTTTGCGCCAAGCCATGAAACAATTATCATACAGGTATATGAACACACCTGCATAAGCGGAGCGTTCCATGCAAGGTTTTTTTCCGCTTTTGTAAAATCGGAACGGATACTTTCAGAGGTTTCTTCAAATTTATCTATTTCGTGGTCCTCGCGTATGAAGGATTTTACCACGCGGATTCCGCGCAGGTTTTCCTGCACCTTTTGGTTAAGCAGGTCGTAGGTTTTGAACACGCGCTTAAAAATCGGGTGGGTCTTGGTCATAATAATGCAAAGACCTACCATAAGAACAGGAAGACATGCTACAAACACCGCTGCCAGCTTCGGATAAATTCTGAAGGCGCATACCGCAGAGAAAATCATCATCATCGGCGAACGGAACGCCATTCTTATAAGCATCTGATATGCGTTCTGTACGTTTGAAACATCCGTAGTCATCCTTGTAACAAGGCTTGAGGTAGAGAATTTATCAATATTGGAAAAAGAAAAATTCTGAATGTTGTAATACATATCGTGACGGATATTTTTTGCAAAGCCGCTTGATGCAATTGCGCAGCAGCGCCCGGCAAGGTTGCCGAAAAGAATCGCAAACAATGCGAAAATTAAAAGCTTTACCCCGCTTTTTGTAACATAAGCCATATCTCCGGCATTGATGCCGAAATCAATCATGTTTGCCATTTCAAGAGGTATCAGTACCTCCATTACCACTTCAAGCCCGACAAACACCGCCGAAAGTACAGATGTAAGCTTATATTCCCTTACGCATTTTGCAAGCCGCTTAATAAGTTTAATCATACTTTGTCCTCCGAACAGCTTTCAAGATTTTTTGTCATTCTTACAATATAACCGTGCAGTTTCTCCTTTTCCTTATCGGAAAATCCGGCGGTAAGCACTTCTTCAATATTTCTTCTATCCCTGTCCATAATATCAAGAATATCAAGTGCCTTTTGGGTAAGAACAAGTTTTTTAAGTCTTGCGTCATAATCTACGCAAGAGCGCTCAATAAAACCATTTTTAACCATGGCGTCAACAGTCTTTGACGCTGTGGAACGCGTTATTCCAAATTTTTTTTCAAGATCTCTATGAAAAGATCGGAAG
>SFFD01000011.1 GCA_004556975.1 Oscillospiraceae bacterium
AGTTACACCACCCGTTTCAGATAATGTTAGTTTATAAAAAATATGTTTCTATTCTCAATTACATTTTATCAACTTGCAAAAAAATTGCCCTATCCTTTAGTATAGTATTTAAATAAATGTATATATAAAAGAAAAAGGGCTTTCCTATACAGGAAAGCCCTTCAGCGCAGTTCTTTTAATTATTGTTCATCCGAAAGTTCCGCAATAAGCTTTGAATTGCTTACCGCAAGGGCAAGGTCGCCTGCAAGCATCCGTACCCAATAGATTTTTTTAACATAGGCAAAACAATACAAAAGCAAAATAATAAAAGGAACAAGCGGAAGGCAAAGATAAGTTTTGCTGTATGGAATGCGGCATTTTGCAAGAATTATGCAAATGGCGCAGGCGGCGCAGATAAACTCCCACGCTATCACCAAATAATATCCAAGCTCATAGACATAGTTTTCATCGGAAAAGACGCCTGACGGAAAGCTGAACACAAACTGATGCAGGTCGTTGGTGATAACCAAGAGAAAAAGCAGCGCTGTGGGTATGTATAAAAAACGCATCCACCCGGGAAGCTTGAAATTTTCGGGCTTTCCGAGAGAGTTTGCGACAAAAAGCGAGAACAGAGGGATAAAAAGCATGGGGATATAGTAAAGATACCAAAGATGTCTGGCAACATCCCCTCTTGAAATACAGAATTTAACTGTCCTGAACAAAAGCCAGACAATCATTAGGGCAGAAATGACGGTAAGATAATGCCTCACCTGAGTCTGAATGATTCTTTTCCTTATGCTTAGGCACCATGCGGAAAACAAGCCGATATAGATAAGGCTGCGCAAAATAATAAGAAATAAATAGTTGCTGACGTTTACATATCGAATGAGCATTGCAAGGAAAATAAGCAAAAGCACACCGGTGCCGACAAGAATATCATTTTTCCTTATTTTTGTCACGCGCTTTACCCTTCCTTCGCAAAGCAATTGCCCGAATTTAATTCATTATACCATATATATTTAATAAAAAGCTATATTCATATGGCAAAAAATAAGCGATACAGGTGAAAAAACGCAGAATTTTCGACTTTGTGCGAAGCAAAACCTGCAAATAAAAGATTTTAAATATAAGCTTTTTGTAACATTTAATATAAATTTAATATTTTCACCGCAATTTTTGGGCTTGACACTTTTGCAGAGGCAGTATATAATAAATCCGTTACAGTTTATGTACAGAAGAACTAAGCGTTCTTTTAGCTCCGGCCCACTGGCGAAGGAGGGAAACAGATAAATGGCAGAAATCCATGTCAAAGAAAATGAATCTCTTGACAGCGCTCTCAGACGCTTTAAACGTTCCTGCGCACGCTCCGGCGTTTTGGCGGAAGTCAGAAAGCACGAGTGCTATGAGAAGCCTTCGGTAAGACGCAAAAAGAAATCCGAGGCTGCCCGTAAGAGAAAGTACTAATTATTAACAGGGATGGCGGACGGCTTTCAAGCTGTCCGCCTTTCTATTTTAAGCAAAGGGGAAAATAAAATTGCCGCTTTTAAAACCGCAGTACCGTTTTCATAATGTTATGGAAATAACCCCCGAGGATATAAAGAATTCCGGAGCAACGGCCGTGCTTATTGACGCCGACAATACGCTTGCACTTCACAATTCTCAACAGCCGTACCCCGGAGTTTCAAGCTGGATAAAAACAGTAATCGCTTCCGGCATACCAATGATAATTATATCGAACAACAGTGCAGAAAGGGTTCGTCCGTTTGCGGAAAAGCTTGGCCTTCCGTTTGTCGAAAAAAGCGCAAAGCCTTTGCCAAAGGGCTTTTTGCGTGCCTGCAAACGCCTTGGCGTAAAACCGGCAAAGGCGGCGGTTATCGGTGACCAGATTTTTACCGATGTTCTCGGCGGGAATTTAATAGGGGCAAAGGTATTTCTGACAAAACCCCTCGGTCCGGAAACGGACAACTTCATTAAGTTTAAACGCCATTTGGAAAAATGGGTAGAATAAATGAAAAGAGGAAATAATATGGATAGAATTAAAAGACTTTCACAGCAGCTTCCTGAAAATATAGACGCCGCACTTATCACTTCCGATGTCAACCGCCGCTATTATACCGGCTTTGTTTCCAGCGCGGGAACTCTTCTTGTAACAAGAAAAGAAGCCGTGCTTCTTCTTGACAGCCGCTATGTGGAAGCGGGCAGCAAAAAGGTTACCGACGCCAAAGTTATGCTTATGACCGATATGGCAAAGCAGCTTAACGAGCTTTTTGAGGAGTTCGGAGTAAAAACAGTCGGTATTGAATCGGGATATATGACGGTTGAAAGTCTTTTCAGCCTTCGCAGGACTCTTAACGTAACCATTCTTGACGAGCCGTACCTCAACGAGGTTATTCTTAAACAGCGCTGCATAAAATCTGCGGAAGAAATGCAGGAAATTCGCGCCGCACAGGCAATTACAGATAAGGCATTTCTGCATATGCTTGATATTATCAAGCCCGGACTTGTGGAAAAGGATCTTCAGCTGGAGCTTGACTACTTTATGCTTAAAAACGGGGCAACCGGCCTTGCCTTTGAAACCATTCTTGCCGCGGGCGCAAACGGCTCAATGCCGCACGCAGTACCCGGTCTTAACAAAGTAAAAGAGGGCGACTTTGTTACCATGGATTTCGGCGCCGCGCATAACGGATATTGCTCCGATATGACCAGAACGGTTGCCGTTGGCAAAATTTCCGAAGAACAGAAAAAGGTATATGACCTTGTTTATAAGGCACAGACCTCTGCCGTTGACGCCGTGCGCGCCGGAGTTCCCTGCAACAGCATTGACGCCGTTGCCCGCGACATGATTTACAAAGCGGGTTATGAAGGCAAGTTCGGTCACGGTCTTGGCCACAGCCTTGGACTTGAAATTCATGAAAATCCGCGTTTTTCGCCTCTTTGCGACGTTATCACCGAAGCCGGAATGGTACTTAGCGTAGAACCGGGCATTTATCTTGAAGGAAGATTCGGCGTGCGTATTGAGGATATTGTTGAAATTACCGAAAACGGCTGTGATGTAATTACCAAAAGCGAAAAGAAGCTTATCACTCTTTAAAGAAAAGCCTTCCCGTCGGGAAGGCTTCATCTAACCAATATATAAAAGGAAGTTTGCATAAAAATGAGGCTCTTTATTGCCATCTGCGTTTGCAGAATGCTTTGGTTTGTCGGTAAGCTTGTGGGTAAGGGTACCGCAAAGCCCGGCGACATCGCCAGGGCGCTTTGCCCAAAGGTGCTTTCACGCCTGCGCTTTGACGGAAAAATAATCTGCGTTACCGGTACAAACGGAAAAACCACCACCTCCAATATGATTACCCATATTTTGCGGAAAAACGGTTTTTCCGTCATCAACAACAGCTTCGGCTCCAATATGCTGGGCGGCGTGACCACGGCGCTGCTCTGCGGCTGCACCCTTGGCGGCAGGGTAAAGGCGGACTATTCCGTTATCGAAATTGACGAGCGCTGGCTGCGCTTTCTTGTAAAGGAAATTCACCCGGATTACCTTGTTGTGGTGAACCTTCTCCGCGACCAGATTATGCGCAACTGCTGCCCGGAAATTGTGCTTGAAAAAATCAAAATGGGCATTACGGAGGGCACTACCCTTGTGCTCAACGCGAACGACCCGGTTTCCCAACAGCTTTCATGGGGAAGGGACAATCCGGTTATATGGTTCGCCCTTGACAGGAACGCCCGCTCAACCGAGCACTGCACAAGCGGAACAAACGACGCGCGGGTTTGCCCGAAATGCATGCACACCCTTTCCTATGAATATTATCACTATAATCATGTGGGCAAATTCCGCTGTGAAAACTGCGGCTTTGAATGTCCAAAGCCGGATTATATCGGAACAGAGCTTGATTTTGCCAACGCTTCGATGAAAGTGAACGGCGTGCCCGTAAAGCTTACTTTTGACGCGACATATTTTATGTTCAATACCGTCACCGCCGCGGCGGTCTGCTGTGAAGCGGCGGGGCTTTCGCTTGAAAGTGTGCTTTCCGCCGCAGAAAGCTTTGATATAGGCGTTACGGGAAGATATGAAGAAATGACCGTTATGGGCAGAAAGGCACAGCTTATTCTGACCAAGCAGAACCCGGCTTCCGTTGACCAAAGCGTGCAGTTCGTTGCGGAAAAGCAGGGCCCAGTAACGGCGGTTATCATTGCGGATAATATGTTCCACACAAACAACAAAGACGTGCTGTTTATGTACGACGTCGCCTATGAGAACCTGAAGAACACCGATTGTATTATCATTTGCGGCCAGCGCCGCTATGACCTTGCGGTTCGCATGAAGCTTGGCAAAATGGATATGAGCCGCGTGCAAATCTGCGACGCGCCGGAGGATATAAAACCCTGCCTTGAGAAAACGAAGGGAGATATTTGTATAATGACCCTTCTTCATGCGGAAAACGATGCCGCGCTTATGAGGGAGCTTAGAAAGCTATGAGAAATATAAAAATACTTAACCTCTATAATGAGGCGCTGGAGCTTAACGGCGACACAATGAATGTGACCGCATTTACAAACCGTCTTGACGAAATGGGATACGGGTACGAGATCAGCACCGCCGGAGTCGGGGAAGAGGCGGATTTTTCCGCCTTTGACATTGTTTTTGTCTGCCACGGAAAGCCGCACAACGTTTCGGCGGTAAGCGCGGATTTTGTTCGGCGGCGCGAAGCTTTTATTGCGGCGGTTGAATCCGGCACGCCCATGCTTTTTACAGGAAGCGCCAATATGCTTCTTGGAAAGAGCTTTTCCATGCAGGACGGCAAAACCTATGAAGGAATCGGACTTTTTGATTTTACCTGCACGGAGTTTGACGGAATGTATGTCAGCGATGCGGTGCTTGCGCCGTCATTCGCGCCGGAACAAAGGATGTTCGGCACATATTACCGCTGTGAAGACGTGACTTTCGGCAAAGACAGACCGAATCTTTTCAGGGTGAGCAAAAACCTTGGCGGAACAGGCGCCGTCGTTGAGGAAGAGGGTTTTCGCAAAAACAATCTTTTTGCAACATGGGTGCTCGGCCCTGTTCTGGCGCGAAATCCCCTTATGCTGAAGGAACTTCTGCGCCTTGTGCTCGGCGAGGATTACCGGGAAACGGATTTTTCCCTTGAGCAAAGGGCAGTGGATATGATACTTGCCGAAATCGGCTGATGAATTTTATTGCAGAGCACCCCTTTCCGTTAGGAAAGGGGTGCTCTGTCTGTCGAAAAATCCTGCGCAGCAGGATTTTTTTGTTTCTGTGCATAAGATTATACGTTATCGGAAAGGAAGATAGGGCGGAAGAAACCCATCAGGGGTGCGTTTTTGTTCAAGTCAGCTTGGCGGAAAACGAAGTTTTTCGACAAGCTGACCCCTTTCCATTAGGAAAGGGGTGCTTTTTTGCATACGGGGAACCGTTTCGGCGGCAAAAAATTCCGCCACGGAGGGAAAACGCCTGTAATTTGTACGACAGGGAAGCATATATGCAAGCAGCAAAAATTAAAGCTGCAAAATCAATTTAACAAGTCAAAACGACACATTGTTGTAGTCACAATGCATAATTATACAATTATACATTCATAAAATGTATGGGAATTAAAAGCAATCACAGAACAAACGCTTTTGCAGCAAAGCCTACAAAAGCTGATTAAATCAAGGAAAATTGAGGACAAACCAATAAAAGGAAAATCATTACTGCGCACAGTGAATACAGGTGTTTTTTATGCAAGGTCAACTTTTTCGCATTTTTTACAAAAAAAATTTCATAAAACCTATTGACAACGAACCGCTTTAGGTATACAATAGCACCCATAGTGATGAAACTTTAAAAAAAGAGTTATTCAAAAGCTTACAAAAAATATTGAATTTGAGGTGAAACTAATGAAACTTAACAAAATCCTTGCTTTGCTTCTTGCGCTTGTTATGGTTTTCAGCTTTGCGGCCTGCGATAAGGGCGGCAGCGAATCCCAGAGCAGCGGCGAATCCCAGAGCGGCGGCGAACAGCTCTCCTCCGGCGGCAAAGTTGTAAAATCCCACCTTACCGCAGCGCTTGAATCCATCGACCCCAAGCGTACCTCCGCCGGCGATGACTTTGAAGTTATCGGCACCATGATCGAAGGACTTTTCAAGGTTGACGCTTCCGGCGCGGCAGTTCCCGGAATTGCGGAAACCCATGAGGTTTCTCCTGACGGTCTTACCTGGACTTTCCATCTTCGTGAAGCTTACTGGTCCAACGGCGCAAAGGTAACCGCAGACGACTTTGTTTTCGGCTGGGACAGATGCGTTGATGAAAACGACCCCGCACAATATGCTTCCCTTTTTGAAACCGCAGGCATTGAATCTTATGAAGCGGTTGACGAAGCTACCTTTGTAGTAAAACTTAAACTTCCCTGCGCTTTCTTTGATTCTCTTATGTTCTTCCCGGTTTTCTATCCCGTAAACCGTGAATTTGCAGAAGAATGCGGCGACCTTTACGGCTCCGCTCCGCAGTACTATATCAGCAACGGCCCGTTCGTACTTTCCGATTATGAGCCTGCTGCCATGAGCTTCTCTGTAAGAAAGAACGACAAATATTATGACGCCGACAAAATTCAAATCGACGGCATCGACTATAAAGTAATCCTTGATTCTCAGTCCGCATATCTTGCATATCAGAACAACGAGCTTGATATCTGCAAACTTTCCTCTGAGCTGGCAGAAATCCTTAAGAGCGATCCGGAGTTCCATTCTGTTATGACCGGCTACCTCTGGTATCTCTCTCCCAACGTTTCCGGTGGAAAAGGCCTTGAAAACGCCAACATCCGCAAAGCTATCGGTATGGCGTTCGATAAAGACGCAATCGCAAACAACATCCTTAAGAACGGTTCCGTTGTTGCTGACTGGTGCGTACCGCAGGGTCTTGCAACCGGTCCCGACGGCAAGGACTACCGTGAAACCTCCGACATCAACATCAACGTCTATGATGTTGCAAAGGCACAGGAATATTGGAAAAAGGGTCTTGAGGAGCTTGGCGTAAGCTCT
This sequence comes from Oscillospiraceae bacterium, assembly GCA_004556975.1. Lineage (GTDB taxonomy): Bacteria > Bacillota > Clostridia > Oscillospirales > Ruminococcaceae > UMGS1668. The sequence continues at coordinate 7,015 of SFFD01000011.1, forward strand.
CTGTCCTACACCATCATTTTTGACGACGACGGCACTTCCAACAACGTTGTTGCTTTCATCGCAGAGCAGCTTATGGCGAACCTTGAAGGACTCAGCATTGAGCTTAAGGTTCTTCCCAAGAAAGAGCGTTCCGACCTTATGAAAGCTCATACCTATGACATCGGCTTCTGCCGTTGGGGACCTGACTATGCCGACCCGCTTACTTATTTTGACCTTTGGACCGATGGTTACACCCACAACTACGGCAACTGGCATTCCGACGAATACATGGATCTTCTTAACAACATCAAATTCGGCGAACTTGCTGTTGACGCAAGCGCCCGTTGGGAAGCATTCAAGGAAGCAGAGCAGATGATTGCCGACGAAGCGGTTATCCTTCCTGTATATCAGGCCTGCGACGCCTGCCTTATCAAATCTAATGTTTCCGGTGTTGAATTCCACTCCGTAGGTCTTAACAGAGTTTATAACAACGTAGTAATCGGCTGATAAACCAATACCTTTCAAACAAAAAATCATTAAGAGGCAAACAGACAAGACAGTGACCCGCCTCACGGCGGGCCACTGTATCATTTTTTATATTTAGGGTTATTTAAGAGAAGAAGGGAGCTTCCCCCAGTGAAGAAATACATATTCAAGCGGGTATTGTATTCCATTGTGGCAATTCTGGTGCTGCTTTTGCTCCTTTTTACCATGCTGCAATACATGCCGGGCTCGCCGTTCAACGACGACAAGCTTTCTCAGGAGCAGATTGACAAGCTCTATGAAAAATACGGGCTTAACGACCCGTTCTATGTTCGATATTTAAAATATGTCGCCAGTATTTTAAAGGGCGACTTCGGAGTTTCGTACAGTATAGGTGCGAACGTGCCAATTACACAGCTTTTGCAGACAAAACTGCCAACGTCAATCCGCCTTGGCGGACAGGCAGTTCTTCTCGGCGCGACCTGCGGTCTTTTGCTTGGACTTTTGGCTGCGCTTAAGCACAACACAATTTTTGATACCATTGCAACGATAATTTCCGTTCTCGGTGTTTCGCTGCCTTCATATGTTTTTGCGCTTTCTTTGCTTTATGTTTTCGGATATAAGCTTTCGTGGCTTCCGATACTTTATCAGATTGACAATCCGTTTGAATCTTCGATTCTGCCCACCATTGCGCTTTCCATGTTTTCAATGGCGAATATCGCAAGGTTTACAAGAACGGAAATGCTTGAGGTTTTACACAGCGACTATATGCTTCTTGCAGAAAGCAAGGGCATAAGCGGCCCGACCCTTATTCTGCGTCATGCGCTGCGCAACGCTTTGATTCCCATTATTACCGTACTCGGTCCGCTGATTGTCAACACCATGACAGGTTCCCTTGTAATTGAAAAAATCTTTGCAATTCCCGGTATAGGCGAGCTTATGGTTCGTTCCATACAGCAGAACGACTATAACGTCACCATTGCGCTTTCGTTTGTTTACAGCGTTATGTATATAGGCATAATGCTTGTGGTTGATATTCTTTACGGAATTATAGACCCGAGAATTCGTCTTTCAAAGGGGGATAATCATGAAAGCTGAAAATTTTGATTATTCCGCCCTGCCGGAAAACGCTTTTGAGCTTCAGCATAACGACATTCACGCTCATGTTGACACCAACTTTGCTTCGCAAAGCTATTGGAAGGATGCGCTTGTTCGTTTTGTGCGCAACAAAGGCGCAATTATAGGATTCATCCTTATTGTTGTAATAGTAATTTTCGCAATAATTGGCCCGCATATAAGCGGATATACCTATCGCGAGCAGAATATAGCGCAGCAAAACCTTCCGCCCCGTATAAAAGGTCTTGAGTGGCTTGGATTTGACGGAAAAGAAAGTATAAAAGTCGGCGATATCGAGCTTGAAATGGATAAATACACCGGCGCATTCGACGACGTTTATTATTGGTTCGGCTCCGACAACCTCGGCCGCGATATTTTTACCCGTGTCTGGGAAGGCACCCGTATAAGTCTTTATATCGCAGTTGTCGCCGTGGCGGTGGATATTGTTTTCGGTTTGTCATACGGACTTATTTCGGGATATTTCGGCGGCAGGGTAGACGCTGTTATGCAGCGCTGTGCCGAGATTCTTAACTCAATTCCGAACCTTGTAATAGTCACCTTGATGATTCTTGTTCTTGAACCCGGCCTTGGCGCAATTATAGTTGCGCTTATGATAACCGGCTGGATTCCCATGAGCCGTATTGCCCGCGCGCAAATGCTAAAGCTTAAAGAACAGGAATTCGTGCTTGCTTCCAAAACCCTGGGCGCGGGCCCGTTCCGCGTAATTTTTAAAGAGATTATGCCGAACATCATCGGTCAGATTATTACCCAGACCATGTTCTCTATTCCGCACGCAATTTTTACAGAAGCTTTTCTTGCGTTTGTCGGTCTTGGAATCCCTGCGCCGATGGCTTCGCTTGGCACGCTTATTTCCGATTCCTATAAGAGCTTCACGACTCACCCGTATATGATCCTTTCGCCCCTTATTGTTCTTGCACTGCTTATGCTCAGCTTTAACCTTGTGGCGGACGGCCTTAGGGACGCGCTTGACCCCAAGCAGAAAGATATGTAAAGGAGGACAGATTTTATGAGTGAAAATAACAGCGATTTCATTTTGAAAGTTGAAAATCTGTCCGTGGATTTTGCCACCACCGCAGGCGTTGTTCATGCCCTTCGCGGAGTGGATTTTGCGGTTCGCAAAGGCGAAACTGTCGCAATAGTCGGCGAATCCGGTTCCGGTAAATCCGTAACGGTAAAAACCGCCGTAGGTATTCTTGATACCAACGGAAAGGTTGTTTCCGGAAAGGCAATGTTTACATTTAAAAATGATAAAGGGGAAGAAGAAACCATTGACCTGCTTTCTCTTTCCAAAAAAGAGATGCGCCGCACCATTAACGGCAAGCGCATTGCCATGGTGTTCCAGGACCCTATGACATCTCTTAACCCTACCATGACTATCGGCGCGCAGATTATGGAGGGAATGATTTGGCATTACCATACGCCCAAAGAGGAAGCAAAGAGCCGCGCCATCGAGCTTCTTAAAATGGTTGGCATAACGGATGCGGAAAAACGCTTTAAAAACTATCCGCACCAGCTTTCCGGCGGTATGCGTCAAAGGGTTGTTATTGCCATTGCCCTTTCGTGCAATCCTGATTTGCTTATCTGCGATGAGCCTACAACGGCGCTTGACGTTACCATTCAGGCAAAGATACTGGAGCTTATCAAGGAAGTTCAGGATAAACTCGGAATTTCCGTTATCTATATCACCCACGACCTGGGCGTTGTAGCCAAGGTTGCTGACTTTGTAAATATCATGTATGCGGGCAAAATTGTTGAAAAGGGAACCGTAGACGAAATCTATTACGACCCGCGGCACCCATATACATGGGGTCTGCTTTCCGCGCTGCCCGACCTTGATACAAGCGACGAACGGCTTTATGCCATTCCGGGCAGCCCTCCCAACCTTCTTCACGAGGTAAAGGGCGATGCTTTTGCTCCGCGAAACGAGTTTGCGCTTAATATAGACAGCATTGCCGAGCCGCCGCTCTTTAAGGTGACGGATACTCATTATGCTGCCACCTGGCTTCTTGATGACAATGCGCCGAAGGTGGAAATGCCGAAGGAGCTTCGCGCAAGAATTGACCGCATGCTGAAGGAGGCGAAATAAGATGGAAGAAAGGACCCCTTTGCTTAAAGTCGAGCACCTTAAGCAATATTTCCCCATCAGCAAAAAGTTTACCGTAAAAGCCGTTGACGATGTTTCGTTTGAGATTTATCCCGGTGAAACCTATGGACTTGTAGGCGAATCCGGAAGCGGAAAAACCACCATAGGCCGTTCCATAATCCGTCTTTATGACCCTACCGGGGGTAAAATCATTTTTGACGGCGTAGATATTACCGGTAAAATGACCAAGCAGGAAAATCATATGCTTCGCACCGAAATGCAGATGATTTTTCAGGACCCTATGGCCTGTCTTAACCCCAGACAGAAGGTTGCAGACATAATCGGCCAGGGACTTGATATAAACCACATGTATTCCAGCAAGGAAGAACGCGATGAGAAAATCGCCCGTATTCTGCAAAAGGTCGGCCTTGCGCCGGAGCACGCAGAACGCTATCCTCACCAGTTTTCCGGCGGACAGCGCCAGCGTGTCGGCATTGCAAGAGCGCTTGTCATGAACCCAAAGCTTATTATCGCCGACGAATGTATCTCCGCACTTGACGTTTCCATTCAGGCACAGGTTGTAAACCTTATGAAGGATATTCAGCAGGAAACGGGTTCATCCTATCTTTTCATAGCCCACGACCTTTCAATGGTAAAATATATTTCCGACAGAATCGGCGTTCTTCACCTTGGGCACCTTGTGGAAACGGGCACTACGGACGAAATTTTCTCTAACCCCATTCATCCGTATACTCAAAGCCTGCTTTCTGCAATTCCTCACCCAAACCCCGCTGTTGAAAAAAAGCGCGTTTCAATGGAGTATGATTATTTTACCAGCGGAATCAACTATCTTGAAGGTGAGCTCCGCACAGTAGAGGGCACCCACAAGGTGCTTGCAACAGAGGAAGAATTCCAAAAATGGACCTCTGAAAAGAAAAACTATCGTTAATATGAGAATCTTCCCATAAATACCCAAATAAGCAAAACAGCCTCTTCGGAATTTTGAAGAGGCTGTTTTGCTTATTGCATTTTATGTGTTAAAGATATTTTACGGCAAGAATTATTACGCCAAGCAGCACAAGCACAATGCCTGTGACACGATTGAGGGTTTTTGTGTTTGCTTTGTTTGCAATTTTTGCTGAAAGTTGAGCAAAAACAAGGGTGAAGACAATGCAGAGTAAAAGAACAGTCCAGTTTGGCGCGCCGCCGATGGCAAAGTGGCTCACCGCACCGGTAAAGGCGGTAAACGCCATAATAAAGACGCTTGTGCCTACGGCACATTTAAGCTCGTAACCGAGCACGCTGGTCAAGATAAGCAGCATCATCATGCCGCCGCCCGCACCTACAAATCCGCAGATAAAACCAACTGCGCAGCCGCAGACAACTGAACCTATAAGCTTTTTGCGCGGGTCGGCGGCCTGCATAGCTTCTTTTGTGGTGTTAACCGGCTTTACAATAAATTTTATGCCGAGAAGCATCGTCATAAAAACAGAAAAACTGCCCATTGTGCTGTTTGGCACAAGACTTGCCGCATAGCTGCCCACCATTGTGAACAAAAGCACGCAGACCATCATAACAAGGCCGTTTTTTATGTCTATATTTTTATTCTTTTTGTATGTCCAGGCGCTGGCTGCGCTTGCAAGAACATCGCTTGCAAGCGCAATTCCCACCGCGTCATAAGCGGGCATATCAAGGAATGTGATAAGCAACGGACTTATTACCGCGGCGGCGCTCATTCCGGCAAACCCGGTGCCGATGCCTGCGCCCGCACCGGCAATAAGACAGACAAAAATTATTTTTATAATTTCCGGCATTATATTAACCCCCGATTTTTAGAAAACTGGAAAACATTATAACTCATGATAAAGTGCTTTTCTATGATTTTTTTGTAAACTTTATTGACACATATGTTCTTTTGGAGTATTATAGTATTATATTACAGAACATCTGTTCTGATTTTTACGGGGAGGGCGGCCGCATTATGGATATGTATCAAAAGCTTTCAATATTGGCAGAGGCGGCGAAATACGACGCTTCATGCTCGTCAAGCGGAAGCGGCCGCAGCGGCGGCAAGGAAGGAATCGGGGCCGCTTTGCCGGCGGGGTGCTGCCACGCCTTTGCCTCCGACGGGCGCTGTATAAGCCTTTTGAAAATTCTTATGTCAAATGTTTGCGTTTACGACTGCAAATATTGCATCAACCGCCGCACCAACGATTTTCCCAGGGCAAGCTTTACTCCCCGCGAGATCGCAGACCTTACTATTGAATTTTATAGGCGAAATTATATTGAAGGGCTTTTTCTTTCAAGTGCGGTGGTGGGTTCGCCGGATTGGACAACGGAACGCATGATTGAAGCGCTGCGTATTTTGCGTGAAGAATACGGCTTTCACGGATATATCCATGCAAAGGCAATTCCCGGGGCGGACCCGGTGCTTACGTACCGGCTTGGGCTTTTTGCCGACAGAATGAGTGCAAATATTGAACTTCCGTCGGAGCGCTCATTAAGCGCCCTTGCGCCGGACAAAACCAAGCACAGCGTACTTGAGCCGATGAAGCTCATTAAAACAGGAATTGCGGAAAACTGCGAGGACTTGGTAAAATATAAGCATGCGCCGCATTTTGTGCCTGCGGGGCAAAGTACCCAGATGATAGTCGGAGCTTCGCCGGAAAGCGACTATCACATTCTTAATCTTACCGAGGGGCTTTATAAAAAATACGGACTCAAGAGGGTTTATTATTCTGCGTATATTCCGGTACAGGAGGATAAACTGCTGCCGTCTTTGGACACGCGCCCCCCGCTTTTGCGTGAGCACCGGCTTTATCAGGCGGATTGGCTGCTGCGTTTTTACGGTTTTGAAGCAAATGAGATTATTGACCCAAAGCACCCCATGCTGCATAAGGAGGTTGACCCGAAATGCAGCTGGGCAATAAATCATATGGATATTTTTCCTGTTGAAGTGAACGAAGCAGACTATGAAATGCTGTTAAGAGTGCCGGGAATCGGTGTTACAAGCGCAAAAAGGATATTGCGGGCGCGAAAGGCTCACGCGCTTGACTTTGATATGCTCAAAAATTTAGGCGTCGTGCTCAAACGGGCACGGTTCTTTCTCACCTGCAACGGAAGGACAATGCAACGTATTCCGGATAATCAGGAAGAGCTTATTTATTCCATACTTTCGCCTAATATTATGGGAGGCTTCGCAGATTACGGCATGGAACAGCTTTCGTTTTTCCAGCCGGTGCTCACAAAGGAGGATAGGCAGGAATGTCTGACCGGGGAGTTTTAGTTTTTGCTTATGACGGAAGCTTTGAAGGACTTATGTCCGCGGTTTTTGATGCGTTTTCGATAAAAACTCTGCCCGATGATATCTTTCCTTTTGACGATATTGAACCCACTCTGCTCAAAATACACACGGTGGAAACAAATTTTGAGCACGCAAAAAGAGTTGAGCACGCAATAGCGGAAAAGCTCGGCAGGGGTGCGGAAAATCTTGTGCGCAGGGGATTTCTTTACGACGGAGAAGGAAAAGAAACAGCTATTATGCGCTTTTTGTGGAAGGGCTTTAACGAAGGAGCAAAGGCTGCTTCTGCAATAGGCGACCCGGACGTAAACCCGCTTTTTAAAATGGCAACGGCTGTTTCAAACGAGCAGAGACTTTTAATGGGGTTTGTGCGCTTTTCGGAAAGCCAAGGCGCGCTTACGGCAGTTATTCACCCAAAGCATTTTGTGCTTCCGCTTTTGCGCGGTTATTTCTGCGCCCGAATGTACAATGAAAATTTTATGATTTACGACGAAAACCATAAAGCGGCACTTATTCATTCGGGAAGACGCACCGCCATAATACCCGTGGCGGATTTGGAGCTGCCAAAGTGCGAGGAGGACAAATTTTACCGCGAGCTTTGGAAAAGCTATTACCGCCACATCGCCATTTCAAGCCGCTATAACCCGAAATGCCGAATGACGCATATGCCAAAACGGTTCTGGTCAGATATGCCGGAGGTTAAAGAGGAACTTGAGAGCGGCTTTGAGCAAAAGCTGTCGGCAGGAACGGCGGCGGAAATTAAGCAAAGTCTTGCAGATGAAAAGTCAAAGCAGCTTTTTGCCGAAATGCAGGAAAAAGCCGCTGTTTCGTTTTTGCATCAGTAAAAGCCGGATTTAAAATAGGGATTTGCCTGTTTCTGAAAAAAATTTAAATACTTTTTCCCACTAAATATTGATTATTATTTTGCATCTGATATAATATTTATGTATCATAATGCGCAGAGAATCAGAGTGGCGTAAAGTGAGCTTTTTCCGTATAAGGAAAGAAGGCTTGTTTTGTGGCACTCTTTTTTAATGATGAAAGGGGAGTTATTAAAGTTGGTCTATGATGTAGCGATTATCGGCGCAGGTATAATAGGATGCGGAGTGGCAAGAGAGCTTTCCCGTTTTGACTGCAAAACCGTGCTGATAGACAGGGAAAATGACGTTGCCATGGGCACCACCCGTGCAAACAGCGCCATTATTCACGCAGGTTACGACCCGGAACCCGGCACTCTTATGGCAAAATACAACGTACCTGGCAACAAAATGGCGGAAGAAATCTGCCGCGAGCTGGACGTTCCGTTCCGCCGCTGCGGCTCTTTCGTTCTTGCGTTTGATGAAAACGATATGAAAACCGTTCGCCACCTCTACGAAAACGGCGTTGCAAACGGTGTTCCGGATATGAAGATTCTTTCCGGCGACGAGGTCCGCGCCATGGAGCCGAACGTTTCGCCCGAATGCGTCGGCGCGCTTTACGCACCCAGCGCGGGCATAGTCAACCCATGGGAAATGGCGCTTGCCATGGCGGAACAGGCGGTTGAAAACGGCGTTGACCTCAAGCTTTGCTATGACGTTACCGGAATTTCCAAAAAGGACGGGAATTTTGTCATCAGCGGCAAGGGCAAAGAGGACATTGAAGCCAAATTTGTGGTAAACGCCGCCGGCGTTTACAGCGACGATGTCGCTCATATGGTGGGCGACAACAGCTTCTCCATCGACGCTTCCCGCGGACAGTATTACCTTCTTGATAAATCCCAGGGCAAGCTTTTTGACCACGTAATGTTCCAGTGCCCGGGTCCCCTCGGCAAAGGAATTCTTGTTGCGCCCACCGTTCACGGCAACCTTATTGTGGGACCGGACGCAAACCCCGGCAGCGACAAGGAGAACGTAAAAACCGACCGTGACGGTCTTAATCATGTTGTTGCGGCAAGCAAGCGCACCACCGGCGCAATTAACTTCCGCGAAAACATCCGCAACTTTGCGGGTTTGCGCAGCCAACCCAGTACCGGCGACTTCATAATGGGCTTCTCCGAAGCGGACGGCCACTTTATGAACGTTGCGGGAATTAAATCTCCCGGTCTTTCCGCAGCGCCTGCCATCGCCCTTGACGTTGCAAAAATGCTTATTGAAGCGGGCGTTCCCGGCGCCCCCCGCGAGGATTATAAAGCGCCGCGCAAACACATAAGATTCAAGGAGCTTTCCGATGAGCAGAAAGCCGCAGCAATCAAAACCTGCCCCGCCTACGGCAGAGTCATCTGCCGCTGCGAAACCATTACCGAGGGCGAAATCGTCGACGCGCTTCACGGCGTAATCGTTCCCCGCACCCTTGACGGTATCAAACGCCGCTGCAACGCCGGAATGGGCCGCTGCCAGGGCGGATTCTGCGGACCGAAGGTGCTTGAAATCATCGCAAGAGAGCTTAATATGAACCCCGTCGACGTGCTGCTTGACAAAGAGGGTTCTTACATACTTACCGGAAAAACCGCGAAAGGAGAGTGCCGCTGATGTATTACGATCTTGTTGTTGTGGGCGGCGGCCCTGCGGGCCTTGCCGCTGCCGAAGAAGCAAAAAAGAACGGAGCAGGCTCCGTTCTTATAATCGAACGCGATAAAGAGCTTGGCGGTATCCTTAACCAATGCATACATTCCGGCTTCGGACTTCATGTGTTCAAGGAACAGCTCTCCGGTCCGGAATATGCCCAAAGATTCATTGACCGTCTTGACGGCACCGGCATAGAGGTTATGACAGATACCATGGTGCTTGCCATCACTCCTCAAAAAGAGGTTTACGCCATCAATGAGGAAAAAGGCTATATGAAAATTGACGCGGGCGCCATTGTTCTTGCCATGGGCTGCCGCGAAAGAACCCGCGGAGCAATCGCAATTCCCGGCGAACGCCCCTCCGGCATTTTCACCGCCGGAACCGCCCAGAGATATATCAATATGGAAGGCTACATGGTGGGCAAAAAGGTGCTCATCCTCGGCTCCGGCGACATCGGACTTATTATGGCGCGCCGCATGACCCTTGAGGGGGCGGAGGTCAAGGCTGTTGTTGAGCTTATGCCTTATTCCAACGGTCTTAAGAGAAATATCGCCCAGTGCCTTGACGATTACGGCATTCCGCTTTATCTCAGCCACACCGTCACCGACATAATCGGCGAAAACGGACGCCTTTCCAAGGTTATCGTAAGCAAGGTGAACGGCTATGACCCCATTCCCGGCACCGAAATCGAATTTGACGTAGATACCCTGCTGCTTTCCGTCGGTCTTGTTCCCGAAAACGAGCTGACCAGAAACGCCGGCATCGAAATCGACAAACGCACCAACGGCGCCGTTGTTGACGAGAACAACATGACCTCCGTCGAGGGTATTTTCTCCTGCGGAAACGTGCTTCACGTTCACGACCTTGTGGACTTCGTAACACACGAATCCGAGCGTGCGGGCAAAGCCGCTGCCGAATACCTTAAAGCAAAGGCGGAGCACAGGGAAGAATCCGCAGAAAAGCCCATAAATCTTATTAACGGCGAATTCATCGGCTACACCGTTCCGCAAAAAGTTACCGTTTCAAAAGTGGATAAATTCATCGAGGTTCTGTTCCGGGTGCGCGCCGTGCTCAATAATGTAAACGTCGTTGTAAAAGCCGGCGATACCGTGCTCATGAGCAAGGCTCACGAGCAGATGCTTCCGGCGGAGATGGAAAAGCTCATCATCCCGAAAAAGATGCTTGAGATGGCAAACGGCAAAGACATTACCATCGGAATTGAAAAAATCGAAAAGGAGGGCGAATGATAATGCTTAAAACAATAACCTGTATCCGCTGCCCCAAGGGCTGCCTTGTCACCCTCGATACCGACAATCCCGAAGGGACCATAAAGGGCTTCAGCTGCCCAAACGGCCGCGAGTATGCAATAAACGAGCTTACTCACCCAATGCGGACAATTTCCTCCACCGTTGAAATCAGGGGCGGAATTCATCCCCGAATCCCTGTAAAGACCAACGGCGATATTCCCAAGGAAAAAATCTTTGAGGTTATGGAAGAGATAAACAAAATCAGCGTGACCTCTCCGGTAAAATGCGGCGACGTGCTTCTTCATGACGTCCTCGGCACGGGAATTGACATTGTCGCCTGCAGAGATATGTAATTGAACGAAAAAAGCGCCCTTGCAGGCGCTTTTTTTAAGTTAAAATCAGTTGTCGTTTGCGGAGCAGGGCGCGCTCTGCGCTTTTTTGAAATGCACAAGCCCGGTGCGGTCAAGGGCAACCATAACCGCAGGGATGAATATAAGCTGAAGTATGATTCCGGGAATTGCTGTGGTGAATGCCCCTGCCATAAAAGCGCTGAAAGTGAAGGCACTGCCCGAAAGACCCAGCAAAATAGCCTGCACGCAGCCCCAGACAAGCCTTCCGGCAAGCATGGCGATAATCAGGGAGCGGTAAAGCGCCACAATGCACTGCCACTTTGAACGGTTATAGAGAAAACCTGCCACAGCACCGTAGGTCGCAAGCTCAAAACTCATGGCAACGGCGGTGGGGAACATAACGGGCATTGTAAACATGGCGGAGCGCATTACGGGAAGGATAATACCCACGGCAAGCCCGTACTGCCACCCGCAGATAAGCCCGCAGAAGAAAACCGGCAGGTGCATGGGCAAAAGCATTTTTCCTACTTCGGGAATCTGCCCGGTAAAAAACGGCAGCACAATGCCAATGGCAATAAACATAGCAGAAAGTACAAGATTTTTTAAAGCAGAGTGTTTCATAGCAAGCCTCCGTGGTAAAATATAATTTATATTTTATTCATTTTGCGCCGCTTGTCAACCTGAAGTGGACGAAAACGATATTTTGTTGTACAATGAAGCACAAAGGGAGGTGCAGCATTTGAACGACGCGGAAAAATACGTAAGAGAACAGCTTTTCGCCATGCAGGATTTGGGCTATCGCGACTTTCACGCAAAGCTTGTGCCGAATTTGAGCAAGGAAAAAATAATCGGCGTGAGAATACCCGTTCTTCGCAAATTTGCAAAGGAATTTTCAAATGACCCGCGCGCGGCGGAGTTTATAAAGGTGCTTCCGCACAAGTACTATGAGGAAAACAACCTTCATGCCTTTGTTATCGAACAGATTAAGGATTACGGCGAGTGCGCGGCAGAGGTTTCACGCTTTTTGCCCTTTGTGGATAACTGGGCAACCTGCGACAGTCTTTCACCAAAGGTTTTCGGTAAGCACAAGGCTGAACTTCTGTCAAAAATCGACGGGTGGATGGCTTCCGAAGAGACCTATGAGGTGCGTTTCGGTATAGAAATGCTGATGACTCACTTTCTTGAGGGCGAATTTAAACCGGAGTATTTGGCGAAGGTTGCCGCCGTGAAAAGTGAAGAATATTATGTAAACATGATGGCGGCATGGTTCTTTGCCACCGCACTTGCAAAGCAGTATGCGGCAGCGCTGCCGCTTTTTGAGAAAAAACGCCTTGACCCGTGGGTTCACAATAAGGCTATTCAAAAAGCCGTGGAAAGCTTCCGTGTTACGGACGAGCACAAACAATACTTAAAACAATTAAAAATAAGATAAGGAGAAAATTATGGACAGAATACTTACCGTTACCGGTTTGACGAAGCTTTCCGTCGCGCCGGATACCATTGTGCTTTGGATGAACACCCAATACAAAAATGAAGATTACGATGAGGCTATGCGCCTTTCCGCCGAGGGAACAGAGACACTGCGCGCCGCCCTTGAAGCGGCGGGCTTTGACGGTGCGGATCTTAAAACCGCGGATTTTAACATAAGCCCGGAGTATGAAGGCCGTCAGGATACAGTGACCGGCGCGTACAGCCGCCGCTTTATAGGCTACTGCGCCTGTCACAGAATGAAAATTACTTTTCCAGCGGAAAATGCCCTGCTTGGAAAGGCGCTTGCGGCGGTTATGTCAAGTGGCGCCGCGCCGGAATTCGGCATAAACTACACCGTTAAGGATACCGAGAGCGTGAAAAACGAGCTTATCAAAAGAGCCGTGGCAGATTCCCGCAAAAAGGCGGAAATCCTTGCAGAGGCGGCGGGAGTAAGGCTCGGTCCTATCGCTTCAATCAACTATTCCTGGAGCAGCCTTGAGCTTGTGAGCAACCGCATGAGCATGGACGCCGTGCCGCTTATGGCAGCGAAGACCGCCGCGCCGGCAATGAATATAGAGCCGGAGGACATAGACGTTTCCGATACCGTAACCGTGATCTGGAGCATTGGATGAATAAAATTCCGTGTGAATACAGCAAAAAAAGCCCTCATTTGCTTCCCGCCGGCTTCTCCGGAGTGCCGGCGCGGAGCTTCTGGAAAACGAAGCGGTCAAGGAAGCGTATCTTGGCAAAAAGAAATAAATATGCTAAGCTGTCGGCGGTTTACACCGCCGACAGCTTTTTTGGAGGAAGGGATCGTATAATACGGCTTATTGTGGCGATGACCGCTGCGGCGGCAGGCACCGTGCAGACGGTGACAGGCTTAGGCGCAGCAGTCGTTTTGATGCTGGTGCTGCCGCATTTGTTTGGTGTGGTTACGGCGTCCACCCTATCGATGTCCATCTGTATTGCGCTGACGGCTTCGCTTGCGTGGAATTCCGCCGCAAAACGAACTTTCGATTCATCGCCTTGCCGATCGCCATTTTTTCACTGTCCGGCATCGTGATGATCAATCTGATAAAGTCACTGGATCTGCGGTTGATCGGAGCCGCCTTCGGCGCGTTTCTGCTGGCGCTTTCCATCTACTATCTGCTCAGTATCGGCGGAGCTGATCCAGATAAGCCTAGTCGGCATCGTGTTTATCCTGCTGGACAGGGCGGTCGGCATGCGGCTTGTCAGATAGCTCAACGCCGAAGTGATCAAGCGGGCAATTTATCTTTTTGTCGGCATTTCGGGCACAATGACGCTGATTGAGAACATCCGATAAAAAGAATTCCATGAAACAGGAGGCACACCATGATAGAACACCGTTTTGTCACCGGGAAAGACGCGCAGGAGCTGCTGCACTTCTACCGCAGTGCCGTCCGCACGCGCAGTTACTCCGACGAGGAGGGGGATATTGCGCGATTGATCCTTGAGGAAATGCAGAGGCTCGGCTTTGACGAGGCTTATATCGACCGTGTGGGCAATGTGGTCGGCAGAGTCGGAAGCGGAAAGAAGGTCATTCATGATTATCACATGGACACGGTTCGTGTCAACGACCCCGAGGACTGGGCGGTACCCCCGTTTTCCGCGGACATCATCGACGCCTGCAAATTCTACGTCAACCTGATTAAGACACTGTAAAAGCAAAAAAAGCCCGCATTCTGCGGGCTTTTTTTGCGTTATTTTATTTCTTTGAATTTGCCTGTGCGGCACTTATAGCTCTTAAGGCAGGCGTGCTCTGTTTTGAGCAACTTGTCCATCTCCGCAGCGGCATTTTCATATCGTCCGCCGGTGTGGTGAACCAGTATGTAATCCGTGCTTTTGATTTTTCCGGCGGCTGCGGCACAAAACGCCCGCACGGGCGCTGCAAGACTGAATACCCATATGGGCGAACAGATTGTAATGTGCTCAAAGGAAGAAAGGTCAACTGAAATATCTTCAATGGGCATCGCCCAGCGATGCATTCCGAAACGGCCGCACCACCAAAAACCAAGAGTGCCTTCGGTGCGCTCTGTTGATTTGATTTCATATATTTTTGCACCGGTACGGTTTGCTTCCTCAAACGCCTTTTGCTTAACATAACCAAGACGAGAGAAAAAACCACAAGGCGGGCGGGATTTTTGCCTATATCGGGGTAATCGGCGGGGTCAACAATAAAGCTTTCCTGTTTTTTGAATATCCATGCGGCATAGCCGGCGGCCGCCTGCGCGGCGCCGAAGATAAAATAAATTGTCGACATAAAGTTAAACGGGAACATATAAAACTGAATGCAGATCCACAGCATAAGGGTTACCCCAAAAACGCCGCCCAATATTATTCCGGATTTTTTACGAAAAAAAAGAAGAGCCGCTGCGGTTAAGTTTGAAATTCCGTTCACAATAAGAAGTGAGATTCCGGAAAAGACATAATCCTGAAAAAGTATTTCAGAGAAGGGCAGTTTTTCAAAATAGGGAAGCATGGAATCCATACCCATGGCCTTTCCGGTGGGGTCAATAAGCATTCCGGCTGCGCCGCAGACGGCGCCTACGCCTATAAACAAGGTCCAGAAAATTAGCCACCTGCGGGCGTGTTCAAAACGGGAAGGTATTTTTATTTTTTTGGTCAAAGGATCACCCCCTGAAAAAATCGTCCAAAGTATAGCACCAAAAAGCCGCATTGTAAACCCAGGTAAATAAATTTTAAAAAAGTCTTATAAAACAGAAATGTTCATAAAATCGACCTTGTATTTTTTATGCTTTGGTGTAAGATTATCATGAGAAAAAGTTGAAAGGCGGCGGCAGAATGGAGCTTTCATCACCGATAACGGCATTAAACGGCGTTGGCGCAAAGCGCGCCGCGCTTTATGCGAAGCTTGGAATAGCGACAGTCGGCGACCTTTTGGAGCATTATCCGCGGCGCTATATTGACCTTACGGGAACCATGAGCATAGCCGACGCAAGCAGCGAACGCCCCTGTGCCGTGCGCGCAACCGTTACCGCAAAAAGCCCGGTAAAACTCGTTCGGCGCGGGCTTACCGTTGCAAAAGTGCGCGCAACGGATATGCAGCAGGATTTGCTTATCACCTTTTTCAACGCAAAATATACGGTAGATTCCCTTGAAACAGGCAAGGAATATATTTTTTTCGGAGATTTTGTGCGAAGAATCGGCGGAGGAGAGATGAGCTCGCCGACGGTCATTTCAGCGGAAGAAAGAGGATTTATTCCTCAGTACCCGCTGACAGAGGGGCTTTCTTCAAAAATGATAACCGCCCAGATAAAAACGGCTATTACAGAATGTATTGATTCCGTTCAGGAAACAATGAGCACCGATTTACTCAAAAAGTATTCTCTGTGCTCAAAAAAGGAAGCACTATGCTCGATTCATTTTCCAAAGGATGAAAAAAGCCTTGAAGCAGCAAAACGCAGGATTGTTTTTGAGGAGCTTTTTGACTTTTCTCTTGCTATGAGCATAACCAAAGGAAAGACCCGAAGCACAGACGGGAAGGTATTTAAAGCGGTGAGCACGAAACCATTTGAAAGCTCTCTTGGCTTCGAGCTTACGGGTGCTCAAAAAAGAGTAATTGCAGAATGTCAGAAAGATATGAGCACCACAATTCCCATGAACCGACTTATTCAGGGAGATGTCGGCAGCGGAAAAACCGCAGTTGCCGCAGCATGTATGTACGTTGCAGCGAAAAACGGCTTTCAAAGTGCCATTATGGCTCCGACAGAGGTGCTTGCCGCACAGCATGAAGCAACTTTGAAAAAAATGCTTTCTCCGTTTGGAATAAAGGTAGGTCTGCTTACGGGTTCTATGAAGCAGAAGGAAAAAAATGCCGTGAAAGCCGCGGTTAAAAGCGGGGAAATTGATGTTCTTGCCGGAACGCATGCAATAATTCAGGACGACGTGGAATTTGCGCAGCTTGGGCTTATTGTAACGGATGAACAGCACCGCTTTGGCGTACGCCAGCGCCTTGCATTGAGTCAAAAGGGCGGTGCACCGCACACAATAGTAATGTCAGCAACGCCGATTCCCCGCACTCTTGCCTTTGTGCTTTACGGCGACCTTGATATATCAGTTCTTGACGAAATGCCGAAAAACCGCCTTGAGGTAAAAACCTATCTTGTGGGACAGGATATGGAAGAAAGGGTTTTTGCCTTTGTGCGGAAATTTGCGCACCGGGGACTGCAAAGCTATATTGTGTGCCCGCTTGTGGAAAACGAAGAGGACGGCCTTTCGCTGGAGGCGGCAACCGATCTTGCAAAGCGTATTGCCGAAAAGGAGCTTTTGGGTTGTCGGATAGGCGTGCTTCACGGCCGTATGCGTCCCGCTGAAAAAGAGAGGGTAATGAGGGAATTTGCCGAAAACAAAATTCAGGTGCTTGTTTCTACCACGGTCATTGAAGTAGGAGTGGACGTTCCCAATGCGGTCTGTATGGTTGTTGAGAATGCGGAGCGTTTTGGCTTAAGCCAGCTTCACCAGCTTCGCGGGCGCGTAGGAAGAGGAAGCGAGCAAAGCTATTGCGTGCTTATTGCAGGAAAAGCAAACGCCGAAACAAAGCGCCGCCTTGAGGTTGTGGCAAAAACCACGGACGGGTTTAAGGTCGCCGAAGAGGATTTGAAGCTTCGCGGGCCGGGCGACTTTTTCGGTTTTCGCCAAAGCGGGGTTCCCATGCTGAAAATGGCGGACATGATGAGCGATATTGCGCTTCTTGAAAGCGCAAAAAACGCCGCTGCGGAGCTTATTGAAAGCGACCCGCTGCTTGAAAGGCCGGAAAATGCCTCTCTTGCCCTGCGGCTTAACAAGCTTTTAAGCGAAACCGCGCTTTGAATTCGCTTTTTAACCGTTTCGGAATCTGCGCAATGTCTTTTTATATAAGCTTTGAGCATATAGGCGGAATTGAGGAACGGCACGGCAGGCTTTTTTGCTTCATTTCCGCAAAAAGCGGATGGCTATTGCCATACGAAAATATTTATTGTATAATAATATTTTAACGAAAGTCGTATGCGCAGTGCATAGGAGCAATCTGCGCGCATGACGGCACGCGGTAAAATATATTTTTGGAGAGAGAAAATGAAGGGAAGAAAAAACACATCTGATCTTATTAAAATGGCGCTTTTTGTCGCCATAATTATTTTGCTTTCGGTAACGCCGCTTGGATATATCCATCTTGGAGTTATTAACGCCACCACTATCCAGATTCCGGCTATAATCGGCGCCATTCTTTTCGGATGGAAAAAAGGCGCTTTTCTCGGGGGAGTATTCGGCATAACAAGTATGATAAAGAATACTTTTCAGCCAAACGCCACATCGTTTGTATTTTCGCCCTTTGTTCCGGTTTTCGGCAGGGACGAAGGCAGCTTGCTTGCCTTGGTGGTATGCCTTGTGCCGCGAATTATGATAGGCGTCGTTTCCGGACTTCTTTTCATGGCACTTTCAAAAACGAAGATAAGCAAGACATTTTCTGCGGGAATATGCGGCTTTTGCGGCGCTATGACAAATACCGTACTTGTTATGGGCGGCATATATTTGTTTTTCGGAAGAAGCTATTCGGCGGCAAAAGAACAGGCGTATGAAGCGCTTATAGGTACGGTTATGGCAACCATAACCGGAATAGGAATTACCGAAGCACTTGTTTCCGCGGTGATAAGCGCCGCGGTTTGCATACCGCTTTTTAAATATCTAAGCAAAAACGCATAAACAAACGGCAAAAACAGGAAAGGAGCAGGCACTATGGCAAAAAAAGAAGAAAACGAGTTTTCTGCGGCAAGAAAAAAGCGCCGTTTTAAAATCGCAATGCTTCGCACAAAAAAATTTATCGGCGCAGTGCTTGCCTTTGCAATAATATGTTGCGCGGTTTTTCTTTTTGTTAAAGAGGATATAGCGGGAATTATCGGAGACAGAATCGCCGCGGCGTCTTCCTCCGGCGCTTCAATGCCGGTAGAGATTGCCGGAACTTCTGTAAAGGACATGTTTTCCATAGGCGACAATGTCGGGGTGCTTACCGACGGCAACGCTGTTCTTTATGCCAAAAACGGAAAGCGCCTTCTTTCCTATACTCACGGAATGACAGACCCGGTTATAAAGGCGGCAGGGCGGCGCTTTCTTCTTTATGACCGCGGCGGAACAAAGCTTGTGGTTCGTATGAGGGATAAGGTGCTTTTTGAAAAGGAATTTGAATACAAAATAATAAGCGCAAATATTTCTTCCGACGGGTGGATTACGGTTGTAACAGCTGCCCAGCGCTATGCTTCGCAGCTTCATGTATGGAATTCTTCCTATGACGAAGAGATATTCACATGGTCGTCTTCCGCCGAGTATATCATTTGCAGCACGGCGGATTCAAAAAGCAAAACCGTGGCTGCGGCCACTCTTTCGGCAAATGCCTCCGGTCAGATGGTCACCACGGTGCATATTTTTACCACAGAAGCGGCGGTGGAGATTGGCAAAAAGGATTTCAGCGGCGAAGCGGCGGTCAGCATTGAATATAACGCAAACGGAAATATAAAACTTATTTGTGATTCGATGGCGGCGGTTCTGGACCGCAGCGCAAATGTGCTCGGCCGATTTGATTTTGACCGCAGGCTTATAAGCTGCGTGAATGTTCCGGGTTCTTTCGGGATGGCGCTTATATTTGACAGATATACCGAAGCCAGAGCAACGGACGTTACCTTTATCGGCAACCGCGGCGAGGAACTTAAAACCGTTTCGCTGAGCGGAAAATTTTTGTGTGCAAACGGAAACTCGTCCGGAACGGCGCTTTATTGTGACGGAGTAGTCAGCGTGTTTGACTATTCGGGAAACAAAACCGCAACCCTTTCTTCCGAACAGGACGCGCTGCTTATTCTTTTGACGAAAGAAAATGTTTTTGCGGTAACAAGGGACGAAATCTGCGAAATTAAAAAATAATTCCGTTTTTTATAAAAAACGTATTGAAATATGACGAAGAATACCGAAATAATCTGAAAATCGCTCATATAAAAATAACATGAGTTTTATTTCGGATTAAAACGGGAATGTTAATTGCACGCCTTTGGAAAGGAGTGATTGATTTGAACAGCTGGGTGCCTTTTATATATGACGCTGCTGCGGTACTGATGATTTTATTCTGTATGGCGCGCGGCGCAAAGGACGGCTTTGCCAAAACGTTTGTGCAAACCGTCGGAATGGTGGTTTCGGTTGCGGCGGCGCTTTATATAAGCAGAATCTGCGCCTCGCTTATCTATACTACGGCAATTCAGCCGGGGCTTTTATCAACCATACAAAATTCCATAGAAAATGCGGTGGATACAGAAAGCGTGGTTGACGGACTTAAAAGCGCAATATCGGGAATTCCCGCGCTTTCAGCCGTATTTTTTGATTTCAGCGGAGTGGAAAATACGCTTGACGGCGCTGTGAACCTTGAAAGCTCAAAAATAGCTTCAATAGTGGAATCAAACGTAATTCGCCCGGTGATAGAACCGCTTTTGCAAACGGTAATTTTTATAGCTTCGCTGATAATTCTGTTTTTTGTCGTAACGCTTTTGGCAAAAGGCTCGCGAAGCTTCAATCGTGTTCCGGTAATCGGCGGAATCAACGGCTTTTTGGGCGCAGTTATGGGAATTATAAACGGCGGAGTTCTGCTTTGTGCGGTTGCCGCGGTGATAAGCCTTATAATTTCAGCAAAGGGAGAATCACAATACCTTTCTTCCGATATAATTGCAAATACATATCTTTTTAAATGGATATATAACGCCGTAACAGGCGGTCTTAAATAAACCGGCGCGAAAAAGCGCCGTACCCCACTGGAGGATTTTTAATGAACAGTATGCTTTGTTCAAGATGCAAAAAAAGAATGGCCGTGGTTTTTGTTTCCCGAATGGAAGGCGACAAAACCTATAATGAGGGACTTTGCCTTCAATGCGCAAAGGAACTTGGCATAAAGCCCGTAGAGGATCTTATGACCAAAATGGGCATTACCGGTGACGAGCTGGACGCCCTGAACGAACAGCTTATGAACCCGGAGGAAATGGATGACGAAAGCTTTGAAATGGGGGGCGCGGCTCCTTTGCCGTTTCTCAACAGCATTTTCGGCGGCGCGCCTTCGGAGGAGGGCGGCGAAGCCGCAGGCAAAGGCACCGAGCAGAAAAAAGGCGGCGCAAAGCAGCAAAAAGGCAAAGCGCCGGAAAGAAAATTTCTTAACCTTTATTGCGAAGATCTTACAGCAAAGGCACGCCGCGGCGGCTTTGACCCGATTGTCGGGCGCAACAGAGAAATTGACCGCGTTATCCAGATTTTGTGCCGCCGCACAAAGAATAACCCCTGCCTTATAGGCGAACCGGGCGTTGGCAAAACCGCCATTGCAGAGGGAATTGCCCAGCGCATTGCGGCGGGCAACGTTGCCGCAAAGCTTGCGGATAAGGAGCTTTGGCTGCTTGACCTTACCGCACTTGTCGCCGGAACGCAGTTCCGCGGTCAGTTTGAAAGCAGGGTAAAAGGTCTTGTTGACGAGGTAAAGCGCGAAGGCAACATAATTCTTTTTATTGATGAGCTGCATAACCTTGTGGGAACGGGTGAAGCGGAAGGAAGCATGAACGCCGCCAATATCTTAAAGCCCGCGCTTTCACGGGGAGAAATTCAGGTAATCGGCGCCACAACATTCAGCGAATACCGACAGCATATTGAAAAAGACGCTGCTCTTGAGCGCCGCTTTCAGCCGGTTACCGTGGAAGAACCCGGCATTGCGGACAGCGTGCAGATTCTTAAAGGAATTGCCCCTAACTATGAAAAATTCCACCATGTAAAAATAAGCGACGAACTTATTGAAAGCTGCGTTCGCCTTTCTGAAAGATATATAAACGACCGTTTTCTGCCGGATAAGGCAATTGACCTTTTGGATGAAGCCTGTTCCTGCGCCGCCCTTGCCGACAAGGAGCTTGAGGAGTATGAGATAAGCGGCCAGAAGCTTCGTGCCGTTCAGGACAAAATTGACGCGCTTCAGCAGGAGGAAACCGTCGACTATGAAGAGCTTGCCACTGCAAAGGCAGAGGCGCTTCAGCTTGAAATGCAGCACAACCGGCTTGAGCCTGCGGCACTTGCCGCAGAGGTGAAAAGCCGCGATATTGCAAAGGTAATTGAACTTTGGACGGGAATTCCCGCAAGCAAGGTTGAGGAAGGCGACCTTAAAAAGCTTGGCAAGCTTGAAAGCGTGCTCAAGCAGCATGTAATAGGTCAGGATAAAGCCTGCGAGCTTGTGGCAGCGGCGGTGCGCCGCTCCCGCGTGCAGATTTCCGCACGCCGCCGTCCGGCAAGCTTTATTTTCGTGGGTCCCACCGGCGTGGGCAAAACGGAGCTTGTAAAGGTTCTGGCAAACGAGATGTTCCAGGGAACGGACCCGCTTATTCGTCTTGATATGTCTGAATTTATGGAAAAATTCGCCGTGTCAAGAATTGTAGGTTCGCCGCCCGGCTATGTCGGCTACGACGAAGCGGGTCAGCTTACCGAAAAGGTGCGCAGAAAACCGTATTCAGTAATTCTTTTTGACGAAATAGAAAAGGCGCACCCGGATGTTATGAACATTTTGCTGCAGATTCTTGATGAAGGCAAAATTGCCGATTCTCACGGCAGAGTTGTTTCATTCGCAAATACCGTTATTATCATGACCTCCAACGCGGGCAGTGAAAACAGAGAAAAAGCCCTCGGATTCGGAAAAGACAGCTATACCCTTGAATCTGAAAAGGTTTATAAAGCGCTTTCACAGTTCCTGCGTCCGGAATTCCTCGGAAGAGTTGACGAAATCGTGGTGTTCCACGACCTTACAAAACCCGACTTTGAAAAAATAGCTGCGCTTCGTATCAACGAGCTGCGCGAGCCGCTTTCGGAAAAAGGCATATCCCTTTCCTATGACAGCGCCGCTCTCGGCGCCATCGCCGAAAAATCCTTTGGCAAAAAAGGCGGCGCAAGGGATCTTGTTCGGGTAATACGCAAAGATATAGAAGACAGGGTTTGCGAACTTATGGTGGAAAATGCCGACAAAAAGCTGGAGGCAGTCACCGTCACCGCCGAAAACGGCGAAATTGTTGTAAAGCCTGCGTTTAAAACACCGGAGCTTCCCGAAGGGAATACTGAAAAGAATGACTGACAGCATTTTTGATTATATAAATTGGCGCGGCGACCTTTCCTTCCGCCAAAGCTCTTTTAACGAAGTGGACGGCGCAATTCTTGCAAAGCTTTCATATATTCCTTTTGAAAAAGTGCTGGAGCAGGGTTCACCCGAAGCTGTAAGCATTGCGGATGCGGCAAAGAAGCTTTTTGCTCTTCCGAATATAGAAGGTGCATTTATGCGCAAGGAGGATTCGCCCTTGCTTTCCGCTCTTGCGGAAAGCCCGCGCTTTCGCAATATGGGCATTTTTAACTGCGTAAACCGCTTTGACCCAGAAAGTCAGACGCAGTTTTACGCCATAACAATCCGCCTGAGCGAAAGTAAAATTTATGTTGCTTTCCGCGGAACGGATAACACCCTCGTAGGCTGGAAAGAGGACTTTAATATGTGCTTTGTGTGTCCCGTGCCGGCCCAGCGTCTTGCGGTTGAGTATCTTGAGGGCACGGCGCGCGACAGCGTGGGAAGAATAATAGTCGGCGGACATTCCAAGGGAGGAAATCTTGCGGTTTACGCTGCGGCATTCTGCAATTCCGTCGCGCAGAAAAGAGTCCAGGCAGTATACAATTATGACGGCCCGGGCTTTGATGACAAGGTGCTTTCAACAGCGGGTTACAAAAGTATTTGCGGGCGCGTGAATACTTTTGTACCGCAGTCTTCGATTATAGGTATGCTTCTTGGACACGAGGAAAAGTATACCATTGTGCACAGCTATCAAAACGGAATTTTGCAGCACGACCTTTGCTCCTGGAAGGTGGCGCAGAACAGGTTCTGCAACCTTGAAACTGTGGATAACAGCAGCAGATTCATTGACGATACCCTTAAAACATGGCTTTCTGAAATGAATTATGAGGAGCGGGAAAAGTTTGTGGACGGGGTTTATTCCGTTATATGTGAAACGCACATCAACAGCATCCGTGAAATGAGCAGCAGACGCCTTGCAAATCTTCGCACCGTTATTAAGTCCACTCAAAAGCTTGATGACGAAACCCGCGAAGCGGTTTTGAAAGCCTTGCGGCTGCTTGTAAAAAGCACCAAGGCAAGCCTTGTGCGAATGATTGAAAACAGAGAATAAAAGAAAAAGGCTTTCTCAAAAGAGAAAGCCTTTTTAACATTGCAAAAATAAATGGCGCTTATTTAAATTTGATTTTCGGGTTCTTTTCGGTAAGCAAAGCCTTGCACTGTTCCCAGTCGCCTTCGGTGAAACAATCTTTATAAAGGCAGATAACCCCGCCGCCGCGAAGACAAAGCGTTACGGAATTTTCTTTCTCTCTTGCGGAAATAATACTGGAATAGGGGATTTCCATATTGGAATCGCTTCCGAATCCGTCGTCAACACAGAAAAGCTCGTCCATAAAGCTTATGCTGCGTTTCCATTCGCCGTTTTCTGTGACGGAAAGAATGCTTTTATACTGCCGTGCCGCCGTGACGGCATTTTTAAAGAAAGCCATGTAAATGCAGCATATAAACGCGCCGATATAAAAAAGTGAGTATGCTTCAAAAGGATGCGTGAGCACCATAAGAACAGAAAGCGCCGCAAGTGAGCAGAATGAAAT
Source organism: Oscillospiraceae bacterium (assembly GCA_004556975.1). Classification (GTDB taxonomy): domain Bacteria; phylum Bacillota; class Clostridia; order Oscillospirales; family Ruminococcaceae; genus UMGS1668. The sequence continues at coordinate 31,323 of SFFD01000011.1, forward strand.
GCAAAGGGCAAGCCCCCGCCCGTGAAAGCCGGATTCGGTAAGCCAGCTTTGGTACATTTTTTTGGTAACAGCATATTCGTTTTTCATAAAGGCCCTCCAATAAATGTGATTGCAATGCGGAAAATATCTTTTGAGCACGGATATGCGCCAAAATGAGCACGCCTTTTGCCTAAAAAAATTCGAGCATTGTTTATTATATAAAAATAAGCATATCAGAAAAATATTAATAAATCTACACAAAGCTGCCGTTACTGTTTATTTTCTTCGGAAGCATGCTCTTTGTTTATACGTTTTATTTCCTCATCAATTATATTGCCGAAGGAATCTGAATCTATCTCAAGGCTTTCCGCCGCGGCAGACGATTCATCTGCAAAAGCATCAAATATATTTTGTTTTTCCTTCAGAATTTCTGTTATGCGCTCATCAACGCTGTCTTCGCAAAGAAGGCGGTAAACAAGCACATTGCGGGTTTGCCCCATGCGGTAAGCCCTTGAAACTGCCTGGTTTTCTATGGAAGGCTTGAACTGGGGTTCACAGATAATAACAACGCTGGCGGACTGTATATTAAGCCCGGTTCCGCCGGACTGAATCTGGGCGGGAAGAACCGCTCCGGCAGGAGCCTTTTCAAATTCATCAACAATCTCCTGACGGCGCTGCAGAGGGACTGAGCCGTTTATGGGCTGAACGCATTTTTCACCGAAAAGCTCCGTTACGCGCTGAATTGTGTCAAGAAAGAAAGAAAAAACAATTACCTTGCGGTTGTCTTCCGCGGCGTCTTCCACAATTTCTTTAAGCCGCAGAGCTTTGCAGGATTTCGACATATCGCCGGAATTCCAGGAAACACGCCGCGCAGCGGCAAAATTTCTTGAAAGAACGGCGTCTTCATAAACTTTTTTCTCTTCCGAAAGCAGGGTGCACCATTCTTCCGTTTCAATAAGCTCGGGAAGCTCTGTAAGCACATCCGCCCTTTTGCGCCGGTAATAGACCGAAGCGATCGCATCGCGGAACTGGGGCGCGCTTGATATTGAAGCAAGCCGGCTTGCCGAAGCGGCAACCTCGGGCTGAAGAATTTTCATAAGCGAAAGCATTTCGTCAACGTTGTTTTCAAGCGCCGTTCCGGTCATAAAAAGAAGGCGCTTGCTTTTTGCGCAAAGTTTTTTTACGTTGGCGGTGCGCTGCGCTTCGGGGTTTTTGATGTAATGCGCCTCATCCACAACAAGCATATCGAAAGAAAAATCGTCGTCAAATACGAAATATGGCGTTGTTTCATATGTAGTAACGGCAATGCCTCCGTTTTTAATCCAAAAACGGAGGGAACCTATCCTTGCATTTCCATAAACTCTGGTTACCGGAACGGAACAGAATTTTCTTATTTCACGGCACCAGTTTGCAAGCACGCTTGCGGGGCAGACCACGATAAAATGCGTTGCGCCGGCATTTTTAAGAGAAACCATTGCGGCGATGGCCTGTACCGTTTTTCCAAGGCCCATCTCGTCGCCGAGCAAAACTTTTTCCTGATGAAGAACGTATTTTACTCCCCATTCCTGATAGCGGCGCAGGGTGCAGCGCAGTCCTTCCGAGTATATAGGTTCTTCCCGGACCTCTTTGGCAAGTTCTTCGGGAAGACCGTAAATACCGTCATCCGTGCCGAGCACACCGGGGCAGATGTCTTCAAGCACATTAAAAAAGGCCACGGGCTGTTCGGAAAAATTATTCCATGCTTCTGATGAAGAAAGAGCTTTTGCAGAATCTATAACGTAAACCGCGGCTTTTGCATCTCTTCCGTAGCTTCCTGAAAGAGAATCGGACAGAAATTTATAGGCGTTTTCCGCCTTTGCCTTTGCATTAGAAGAGGTAAAAAGCCACTTGAGGCTTCCCGTTGCGGGAGCAAGGTCGGAAACGGCGGGTTCAATGCTGCTTTTTACGAAGGGGAGCAGCTTAATGCAGCTTTCCGCCGCAGAAGAACATTTTATATATTTATACAGCGCAAGAACAAGCGCGGTTGCCGCCGGGGTTTTGTTGTCTGTGCTGAAGCGAAGCTTTGTGCCCTGCCGCGCCTGCTCCGCAATTTCGTTTGCGGCTTTTTTAATGGCGCGTGCGCCTTCGGCGCTGATTCCGTTGATTCGTTCAAGATAATGCTCCGGAGCATTTATGATGTCCGCAACGGTGGAATAGCCGTTATCAATAAGGGATTTTATACGAAATCCGCGTTTTTCACGGTTTATTTCTTCCACAGAAACGGATTTAAGCAGGGTAACAACCGCTTCGTCAACGGCAAAGTCTGTGTTTTTTTTAATTTCTTCGCGCAAAAGTTCTTTTTGCTGCGCTCCCGCAGAAAGAGCGCTTTTAAGCTTTATGTGTTCATCGGAAAGCCTTTTTGAATCATTTACGGAAAATGACCTTGACATTACTAATGCTCCTTATTTCAAAAATTAAGGTCTTCGGTTTCACTTATGGTTTTGAGCACGGTGAGCACGGAAACCTTTGCCGCGCCGGCGGAAATGAGCACCGAGGCACATTCCTTTACGGTGCTTCCGGTGGTAAAAATGTCGTCAACGAGTAAAATTTTTTTACCTGCGACGGCGGGATTCGCCGCAAAAGCGCCGCGCAAATTTAAACTGCGCTCCGCGGCGGAAAGCGTATGCTGCTTTTGTGTCCGGCGGATTTTGGAAAGCAATGCCGGCCGGTAGCGAAGTCCGCGGCGCCTTGCAAAATCACTTGCTATAAGCTCAAGCCGCGGGTGGCCGCCGAAGGCGGGCACACTCACCGCAAAATCAAACCGTTCACCGGGGTAATATCTGTCGAACCCATAGCAAAGCCAATCGGAAAGGGTGTCTATGCACAGCGCGTAACTTTTATTAAATTTAAAATGAAGCATCACATCCCGGGCGGGGCCGCAATAGGCATATGCGGCGGCGGTGACAAAGTTTTCGCAGAAAGCTTTGCCTTCCGGAAGGATTTTTTTACTGCAGTCGGCGCAAAGGCACTGCCTGCCCGAAAATTTATTTTTGCAGCATATACACCGCTTGGTGAAAAGAGCTGCCACCGTCCTTCTGGCGCGATAGAAAATGTTTTCTGGCACAAAATCACCTCCGCCGATCTGATGTGGTAATTATAGCATATTTAAGCCGACGAAGCTACAAATTTCAGAAAAAATTAAATCCGCCCGACCGTTAAGGTCGGGCGGAAATGTCGGATAAAATTATTATTCCCACTCAATTGTTGCCGGGGGCTTGCCGGTGATGTCATAGACTACGCGGTTGACGCCTTTTACCTCGTTGGTAATGCGGCGGGAAGCCTCTGCAAGAACAGTGTGGGGAACGGGAGCGTATTCCGCCGTCATGAAATCAGAGGTGACAACAGCGCGGAGCGCAATCGTATAATCATAGGTGCGGAAATCACCCATAACACCGACGGAGCGCATATCTGTAAGCACGGCAAAATACTGGTCGGCGGGAACATGGTTGTTTTCAAGCTCCTCGCGCCAGATGGCGTCGGCCTCGCGGAGAAGGTCGAGTTTTTCTTTTGTGACGGCGCCTATGCAGCGCACGCCGAGACCGGGGCCGGGGAAGGGCTGACGGTTAGTGATGTATGAAGGAAGGCCGAGCTTGGCGCCAAGAACGCGCACTTCATCTTTAAAAAGGCTGCGAAGGGGCTCTACAAGCCCGACAAAGCGCATATCTTTGGGCAGACCGCCAACGTTGTGGTGGCTCTTAATGGTGGCGGAGCCTTTGGTGCCGGATTCAACGACATCGGGATAGATTGTGCCCTGGGCAAGAAACTTTGCGTCGCCATATTTTGCGGATTCCTCATCGAAAATGTCAACAAAGTATTTGCCGATAATTTTGCGCTTCTTTTCGGGCTCGGTTACGCCGTCAAGAGCTTCAAGGAAGCGGCTTTCGGCATTGACGCGAACAAAGGTGAGGTCGCGGGAGCCGAATGCGGCTTCAACTTCATCGCCTTCGTTTTTGCGCATAAGGCCGGTATCGACGAAAATGCAGACAGCTTGTCCGGGAATGGCCTTCGCCAAAAGAGCGGCACAAACGGCGGAGTCAACGCCGCCGGAAAGACCGAGAATTACGCGTTCGTTTCCGACCTGCTCGCGGATAGCGGCAATTTGATTTTCGATGAAATCATCCATATTATAGTCGCCCGCGGCATGGCAGTAACCGTAGACAAAGTTGCGGAGCATGGCTTTGCCGTTTTCTGTGGCGTTTACTTCCGGGTGGAACTGGGTTGCCACAAAGCCGCGGCTTTCATCGACGATTGCGGCAAAGGGGCAATCCTCTGAAGAAGCGGCAAGCGAAAAGCCCTTTGGCATTTCTACAATGCGGTCGGTGTGGCTCATAAGCACAAGCTGGTTTTCGCCAAGACCTTCAAAAAGCTTGAACTGCGGGTCGATTTTTACGCGGGTTCTGCCATATTCGCTTGTGGAGCAGGCTTCAACCTTTCCGCCGAGGGTATAGGTCATAAGCTGGGCGCCGTAGCAGATTCCGAGCACCGGAATTCCGAGATTAAAAATCTCCGGGTCGCAGCGCAGGGTTTCGTCCGCATAAACGCTGTTGGGTCCGCCGGTAAGAATTATGCCGATGGGGGAAATTTTTTTGATTTCTTCAAGGGAAATGTCGCAGGGCTTGATTTCGGAATAAACCCCAAGCTCGCGCACGCGGCGCGCGATAAGCTCGCGGTACTGTCCGCCAAAATCGAGAATAATTATGGTCTGGTTTTTCATTTCTTCCTCCGCTGCGCTAAAAAACGCAATATTATTACATAATAATTATAGCTTTACACATATGCGCTGTCAAGC
>SFFD01000044.1 GCA_004556975.1 Oscillospiraceae bacterium
TTTCAGGAGGACAGAAACAGCGTGTTGCAATTGCAGGAGTTGTTGCAATGAAGCCAAAATGCATTGTTATGGATGAGCCTACGGCAATGCTTGATCCTACAGGCCGCAAAGAAGTAATAGATACGGTAATGGAACTTAACAGAAAAGAAAAAGTTACGGTAATTCTTATCACTCATTATATGGATGAGGCTGTTAAAGCCGATAAAATTTTTGTTATGGACAAAGGAAAAATTGTCATGGAAGGAAATCCCCGTGAGATTTTTTCACAAGTTGCCAAATTAAAAGAACTAAGACTTGATGTGCCGCAGGCTACAGAACTGGCATATCGGTTATCACAAGCCGGAATTCCGTTGCCAACCGGAATTCTCACATCAGAGGAACTGGTGGAGGAATTATGTCGATTATATTAGATAATGTAAGTTATATATACGGTGAAGGTTCCGGATTTGTAAAAGAAGCATTGAAAAATATTAATCTTGTCATAGATAAAAATGAATTTATCGGGTTAATCGGGCATACCGGTTCCGGTAAATCCACTCTTACGCAGATTCTTAACGGGCTTTTAAAAGCAACTTCGGGAACTGTGTATTATAACGGACAGGATATTTACGATAAAAATTTCAGCATGAAGACGCTTAGAAGCAAGGTAGGACTTGTATTCCAGTATCCGGAGGCACCTATAAAGATCTCATTGTAAGATATTTTCACATGAAAAGTGTATCCGCAAAGCTGAATGATGCTGTAACAACAAGTACAACCCTTGGAGAAAGTGGAAATACTGGTGAGTGGTGCAGTGGAGCTCATGTTCATGTAGAAGTAGATACCGATACAGCATATCCAAACTATACTCCATCACTTCAAAACAGCAATAATAATGGTGGTGGCTTGTATAAAGGCACAGATTCCTGTGAGAATCCGTTCGACTGGTTCTTTACTTATTCCGGTCAGAGCAAGGCGAGATACTGGGATTCCGACGAAACTTGGGTGTTTCCCGAAGACATGGTAGAACATTCCGCATAATCATTCCAGTTTACAACCGACAAATTTATATGGACTTTCTGAAATATCAAGAGATAGATACATATAAATCATCGATGAGTCGAGATTAGAAACGCAGGTAAGTTTCGCCGTGGCGGTGCTTCCGGAAATCGAAATATCGTCCGGCGAAACTACCGAAAATGAGTAATCACTCAGCCAACGGTCGGCTCCGCCGATGTCATACCAGCCGTTTTTGGCGCTGTATATGTCACCGGAGCGGAGAAAATCGGTACTCACATTGAAATATCGCTGAACAAAGCCCTCGAACTCCTCCGCCGGAAAAGCCCAGCATCCGCTCTCAGAATTGCCGGAGTACTTTTCGAAGCGTTCTTCCACTGTCGTGTTCGCTATAATATATTCTGCATACCAAATGTAAAATCCGGCAACGCCGATTTCTTCGGGCGAGTTCCATTCGCCGTCGTTTATCAAAATGCCGTACAAGGGAAGATATTCTTCATTCAGCTCTTTGAAAAGCGCGGTGCGCTGCTCATTTTCTGCGGAGCTTTCGCTTTCCCCGCCGTTTTCCCTGCTTTCGCTCAAGCTCTCCCCGCTCCCGCCGCTGTCTGCTCCGGCGGGAGTTTTATTGCACGCGGTCAGCGCCGTCGCGGTTATAATTACCGCTATAAACACCGCAAGCACGGATAAAATCTTTCTTTTCATTTTTGAGCACGCTCCTTTCGGTAAGTTCGCTCGTTTAACTGAAATGTCCTTTTCCCACGCACACCTTCACAGCTGCTTATCCAGAATTTCGCGGTAGTGCCCGTAAAATTCGGTAAAGGCTCCGCGCTCGATTTCCGCGCGGATTTTCGCCATCAGCTCGTTGTAAAAATAAAGATTATGCAAAACGCAAAGGCGCATTCCAAGGCGCTCGTCCGCTTTAAGCAGGTGGCGGATATACGCCTTTGAATAGCTGCGGCAGGCAGGGCAGCCGCAGCCCTCGTCAATAGGGGAGGGGTCGTACTTGAATTTTTCCGCAAGTATGCGCACCTTTCCGCCCCAGGTAAACACGTTTCCGTGCTGGGCGTTGCGCAGGGGCAAAACGCAGTCGAAAAAATCCACTCCGCGGTAAACCCCCTCCAGAATATTAAGGGGAGTGCCCACGCCCATAAGATAGCGTGGCTTGTTTTCGGGCATAAAAGGCTCTACGCTCTCTATTATGCGGTACATTTCCTCCGGCGATTCGCCTACGGAAAGTCCGCCTATGGCATAGCCGTCCAAATCAAGGGCGGCAATTTCGCGCATATGCTCCGCGCGAATATCGTCATAGGTGCCGCCCTGGTTTATTCCGAAAAGCAGCTGACCGGGGTTCACGGCGCCGCTTTGCGACGCAAGGCGCGCGTGCTCCTCTTTGCAGCGAACCAGCCAGCGGGTGGTGCGCGCCACGGATTTTTCAACATAGTCCCGCGGCGCAGGGTTCTCTATGCACTCGTCAAAGGCCATGGCAATATCCGACCCCAGGTCGCACTGTATGCGCATGGATTCCTCCGGGCTCATAAAAATGCGGCGTCCGTCAAGATATGAGGTAAAGTACGCGCCCTCCTCCTTTATTTTGCGAAGATTGCGCAGCGAAAACACCTGAAAGCCGCCGCTGTCCGTCAGAATAGGGCGTTCCCAGTGCATAAATTTGTGCAGACCGCCCAGGCGGCGGATAAGTTCCTCCCCCGGCTGCATATGCAGGTGGTATGTGTTGGAAAGCTCCACCGGCGAACCGACCTGCACAAGGTCGTCGGTGGAAACGCCCCCGCGGATTGCCGCCGCCGTTCCCACACTCATAAAAACCGGAGTTTCAATAATTCCGTGGGGCGTTTCAAGCGCGCCCCTGCGGGCGCAGCCTTCTTTTACTTTAAGTATAAACATTTGCAAAATATCCTTTCGGGAATGGTTTTTACCCGCAGGCAAAGCGCCGTTACCAGGCGTTCGCCTGAAGCGTATGGTCGCGGCCGGGGCGAAGGTCAACGGCATAGTGCTTAAAGCTGCTGCCATTGCCGTCGTTATAGCTGATATATGCTATTCCGCCGCGGACGCTGTAATCGCCGATATAGCCTTTTGGATTTTCTTCCAGGGTAATTTGCGTAAGAATTCCGTCCGCAACGGAGCAATACGCTATATAAAACCTCTCTCCGTCGGTGTCTGCATATATAATCAGATAACGGTCATCGTATTTTCTGTCCGCCTCGACATCATAAGCTCTGTATTCCTCGAACGCGCCTCCGGCAAGCTCTCCGCCGTTTCCCCGAAGCGCCAATATACATTTCGTGGGGTCTGCACCGTCAGAGAAATCATAGAAATAATAAGCGCTTGCCTCAATATCTCTGTATGTAAAAATCGTATCCGAAGCAAATACCACTCTGCAATATTCGTTGCCCGTGATATTTTCAAAATCGGTCACCGTCTGTTCGGAAGCGTCATAATAGGCAAGCACAGATTTCCCGTCTTCCCTTTCGATTGAGAGGATAATATCGCCCTCTCTGCTTTCCGGCGGCTTTATCTTTCTTACATCATCGGAAAAGTACCAGTGCCGGGAGTCATAAGCCCGCTCTATCGCAAGCGGTGCGTTTGCTCCTTTTACTTTTACTCTTACAAGCTCGTCGTAATTTATGTAAAGCGTTGCGGAAGCTTCCGGAACCCAAATAACCGGATCGCTGTTTTGCACATTATAGACAGCCTCTGCTCCGTCGAAATTTCCGCAGCCAAGATAATCCTCGGTGGTTTTGCTCATTACGCAGTTATATCTGTATTGGGGAATATAGGCGTTTTCAAGGCTGTCATATTCAAGGGATATGCTTTCTCCGCCCTTAATAAAAACGCGGTCGAAGCTTTCGCCCTGCTCGGTTGCAAGTATAATCATGTATTGCGGAAAATATTGTCCGCAAAAGGAGTAAGTATATGGGTCATAGGAATAAGAATCGTACCGATAGCAGCTGTACTCAAAAAGCACCTTCCAGTCGGATATATTCGGGAATTTGCTTTTAAGATACTTCTTTGCAAGCTCGTTTTCCAAAAACGGAGTGATTTCGGAATCCTTCGGTCTCTTTGCGCCGCGCTTCTCATCATAGGAGTTTATTATATATTTCTCATATATATCCCGAGAAATTGCCGGAAACTTTCCGTCCTCATCGGGTCCTTCCACCGGCGGAAGCGCCTCGTCTTCAGCTTCTTCGCTGCTTTGTTCCCCGTTTCCGCCGCTTTCGGCGGCGCTCTCGCTCGCGCTCGGTTCGCCGCCCTGCCCGGTGCTCAAAATTTCACTGCTTCCGCCGGTGTTTTCCGCTTCGGCGGAGAGCGCTTCGCAGGCCGCAAGCGTGAGCACGGCGATGAGCACGGCGATGAGCACCGTGAATTTTGTCTTTTTCATTTTATCCTTCCTTTCATAAAAAGCATCTGCCCCGCGGGCACAGCCCGGGGCGGTTTTCATTTCCCGGCATTGCGGGCATATCGGGTTTATTGCTTTCGCCGCAAAACACCGGGTTATAATTCTGTTAAAGCCAAAGTGATTGTTAAAATCCTTTTAAAGACACAATATGTTGTGGAAAACCTGCGTTTTGTTGAAAACTATGTTGAAAGATTGTTGAAAAGTTGAAAAAATCGGTGGAAAAGTGGCAAAAACATGCGATTTATACTTCCTTAATTATTCCTTCACTTCTATTTCTATTTCTATTTCTTTTTCTTTTTCTTTTTCTTTTTCTTTTTCTATATCTATATATGGGCATTTTTCCATTATTGATTATGGCATTTGCCTTCTTTTTTGCAAAAGCGGCGGATTAAAAAAAGAAAATCATCATCACATTTTTAAGTGAAAGCGTGTTAATATCAAAGCACGACAAAGGGGTTCCGTGCGGGGCTTTTATATCATAAGTGTATCACCTTCGGTAATTTGTTGCAAGGCAAATATTAATGATTACAAAAGCGGCATGTTTTTAATTAAATAATATAAAATAATTGTAATTTACGCGCCTTGGTGATAAAATGTAAGGTGGTATATTTTGCACAGGAGGTATTTTAACTTGCCACAGGACAATATAAGAAACTTTTGTATAATCGCGCACATCGACCACGGCAAATCCACCCTTGCGGACAGAATTCTGGAGAACACCAACGCCGTCGCGCCGCGCGACATGGAGGAACAGCTCCTCGACAATATGGACATTGAGCGGGAGCGCGGCATCACCATCAAATCCCGCGCGGTGCGCCTTCACTATAACGCCGACGACGGCAGGGAATACATCTTTAACCTTATCGACACCCCCGGACACGTGGACTTCAACTACGAGGTTTCCCGCTCTCTTGCCGCCTGCGAGGGCGCGGTGCTCATAGTGGACGCTTCTCAAGGCGTCGAGGCCCAGACCCTTGCCAACGCGTACCTTGCCGTTGACCACGACCTTGAAATTGTTCCCGTAATCAACAAAATCGACCTGCCCGCCGCGGACCCCGAAAGGGTTGCCCACGAAATTGAGGACATAATCGGAATTCCCGCGCTGGACGCGCCGCGCATTTCCGCCAAAACCGGCGAAAACGTTCACGCGGTGCTGGAAGCCATTGTGGACGGAATTCCCGCTCCCAAGGGCGACGACAACGCGCCGCTTAAGGCGCTTATCTTTGATTCCGTTTACGACAGCTACCGCGGCGTAATCGTCTACGTTCGCGTAATGGACGGCAGCCTTAAAAGCGGCGACCGTATTCGCATGATGTCCACCGGAGCGGAGTTCGACGTTGTGGAGGTTGGCTATATGGGCGCAACGCGCCTTGTTCCCTCCGGCGAAATAAAGGCGGGGGAGGTGGGCTATATCACCGCCTCAATCAAAACCGTAGCGGATACCTCCGTGGGCGACACCGTCACCCTTGCGGAAAACCCTGCCGCAGAGGCGCTGCCCGGCTACAAGAAGGTTCGCCCCATGGTTTACGCCGGAATTTACCCCCTTGACGGCGCGAAATATCCCGACCTGCGGGACGCCCTCGACAAGCTCACCCTGAACGACGCCTCCCTCAGCTTTGAGCCGGAGACCTCCGCCGCACTGGGCTTCGGCTTCCGCTGCGGCTTCCTCGGTCTGCTTCACATGGAGGTTATTTTGGAACGCCTTGAAAGGGAATATAACCTTGACCTTATTACCACCGCGCCCAGCGTTGTTTATAAGCTGCACCTTACGGACGGGCGCACCATAGAGCTTGACAACCCCACCAACTACCCCGACCCGGCCACCATCGAGTCCTCCGAAGAGCCGTATGTGCTTGCCAGCATATTCACCCCCACCCAATATATCGGCAGCATTATGGATCTCTGTCAGCAGCGCCGGGGAATTTATCGTGATACGAAATATCTTGAAGCCGACCGTGCCGAGCTTCACTATGAGCTTCCTCTCGGCGAAATTATTTACGACTTCTTCGACGCACTGAAAAGCCGCACCCGCGGCTATGCCAGCTTCGACTACGAGCCCTGCGGCTATAAGCCCGGCAAGCTTGTGAAGCTTGACGTTCTGCTCAACGGCGAACAGGTGGACGCTCTCTCCATGATAGTATTTGCAGACAACGCCTATCCCCGTGCCAGAAGAATGGTGGAGCGCCTGCGCGACAACATAAGCCGCCAGCTTTTCGAGGTGCCGGTTCAGGCGGCCATTGGCGGCAAGATAATCGCCCGCGAAACGGTAAAGGCTCTCCGCAAGGACGTGCTTGCAAAGTGCTACGGCGGCGATATCACCCGTAAAAAGAAGCTTCTTGAAAAACAGAAGGAAGGCAAAAAGAAAATGCGCCGCATAGGCTCCGTCGAGCTTCCCAAGGAGGCGTTCATGGCGGTGCTCAAGCTTGACGACGACTGATAAACAGCAAATAAGCCCTTCCGCAAGGAAGAAAGGTCTGTGCCTTAAGCTTAAACGAAGAAGGGCTTTTGCCGTGTCGCTTAAGCGAAGAGTTACGCCGGTGGTGCTGCCGGATATATCCGAAACGCCCGAGGAAAAAAAATATTCTCGGGCGAACCGATAGGCGGCGCAGACAGCGAAGCGCCCGCGGCGGCGCTTTCTTTGTTCTGTCGCCGGCAATTTCCGCATTCGCGGCGAAAAGCATACTCACCTATAACGGCGGCGGATTTTTTCGGCATACCGCAAATCAGCTTAAGCAGCTTTTCGGCAAACATATCCCGAAGGGCTTGTAAAGATTCTATATCGCTATTTACGCCGCAGCTTATTATTTTAATTGAATTTGCGGCGCTATCGCCGGAATTTTTCAAAAAAATAAAGGCTTTTTCATTTTTTTTGCGTATATACATTATGGAAAATAAAATATTTTGACGAAGGAGGACGGAAAAATGAATCTTCGTGAAGAATGCGAACAGCGCGAGCGCGAAACCCTTTCGCCCTATGCGGCGCTTGCGGCGGAAAGCCGCGGCAGGGAAAAGCCCCTGCCCTCTGACGGAATCCGCACGGATTTTCAGCGCGACCGCGACCGCATAATACACTGCAAGGCCTTCCGCCGCCTTATGCACAAAACTCAGGTGTTTTTAAGTCCGGAGGGCGACCATTACCGCACCCGCCTTACCCACACGCTTGAGGTGGCGCAGATTGCCCGCACCATGGCCGTTGCCCTGCGCCTTAATGAAAATCTTACAGAGGCGATTGCCCTTGGCCACGACCTTGGGCACACGCCCTTCGGTCACGCCGGCGAACGCGCCCTTGACAGCGTGTGCCCCGGCGGCTTTCGTCACTATGAGCAAAGCCTGCGTGTGGTTGACAAGCTTGAGCGCGACGGCGAAGGGCTGAACCTTACCTGGGAAGTGCGCGACGGAATTCTGCGCCACACAAAAGGTCAGCCCGCCGCCACTTTGGAAGGCCAGCTTGTAAAGCTTGCCGACCACTTTGCCTATGCTCACCACGATTTTGAGGACGCAGTCCGCGCCGGCGTTCTTTCGGAGGATTCCGTTCCTCCGGAGGTAAAGGCCGTGCTTGGCGAGGGCGCTACCCAGCGCCTTGCCAAAATGGTAACCTCCGTAATTGAAAACAGCGGCGAAGAAATTGCCATGGACCCGGACGTGGAGGATGCCGCCCGCCTTCTTGAGGACTTTATGTTCGAAGCGGTGTACACAAACCCCGTGGCGAAATCTCAAGAGAAAAAGGCGGAAAACCTTGTGGTTTCCCTCTATGAATTTTTCCTTGAAAACCCTGGCGCAATGCCCACGGAATATCAGGCCATAGCAATGAAGGACGGTCTTGACCGCGCGGTTTGCGACTATATAAGCGGCATGAGCGACCGCTATGCCATAAAGCTTTATAACGACTTTTTCGTGCCCAAGGGCTGGAGCAGGGAGTGATCGTCTCTGCGAGCCGCAGTGATATACGGCAGCTTCGCTGCCGTGTGAAATCGCGCCTGCGGCGCGGTGAAATACGCGCTCCGCGCGTGTGAAATATTTCGCCCTTTGGCGAAATGTTTAGGTGTGCCGCGGGTCGCGGCACATTTTGAAGGGGTAGTGCCACCGCGGCAAATTTGTGCACGGCGCGGGAGCGCCCTCACCGAGTAAACCGCGGCTCAGCCGCTTTGCGGAGTATGCGCTTTTTACCGCGGCATTAAAATTAAATAACCTCGGCTGGCACGAAGTGCCTTTGGCGGTCGAGCATCCGAGGGATACTGAAAATCCGCCCAGGACCCCGTCGGGGAGGCGGCCCCGATTAGGAACTATACAGCCTCCGGTGGAGCGTTTATTCCCCCCTTCGGGGGGAGTCTCACGCGGGAGCGTGAGGGTAGGGGGCGAAACTTTTCTTTTACCGTCTTACGGCTTTT